>NZ_JBAJEX010000007.1 GCF_039822265.1 Thiobacter sp. AK1 | reverse complement strand
CCCTCTGCGAAAGTAGGTCACCGCCAGGCACCCCACACCCAAAAGCCCTGACTACACCAGTCAGGGCTTTTGCATTTGGGCAGCGGGCCAAAAGGGGCTGTGCTACCATCGGCTCGTTGTCTTTAACACACCGCGAGCATGTTGCCGCTCACCTTTGCCGTACTGCGCCGGCTCACCCACGAAGAGTTTCGCTCTGGAGAGGCGATTGCCAGAGAGTTGGGTATTTCGCGTGCCAGTGTCTGCAATGCGCTGTGCGCCGTGGCGCGCCTCGGGGTCGAAATTCATCGTGTGCGTGGCCGCGGCTATCGGCTGGGGCAGCCCCTCGACTGGATCGACGCAGAGGCGCTGTCGGCACAACTTGGGAACCGCTTCAGCGTTTCGGTTCAGGAAGTGGTGGAGTCCACCAACACCACCCTAGCAACGGAAGCAGCGCAGGGCGCGCCCCATCGCAGCTGTCTGGTGGCCGAGTGGCAACAGGCGGGGCGTGGACGCCGTGGTCGTCGCTGGGAGAGCGCATTGGGTGGTAGCCTCACGTTTTCTCTGTTGTGGCGCTTTCCTCAGGGGGTGTCCCAACTGTCGGGCCTTAGTCTTGCCGTGGGATTGGCCCTCAGGCGCGCCATGCTCGCCCTGGGTCTGGCCGACACGGCCCTCAAATGGCCCAACGACCTGGTGCACGGGTATCGCAAGCTGGGCGGCATTCTCGTCGAGCTGCAGGGGGATGCCCTGGGACCGACGGCAGCGGTGATCGGCGTGGGGATTAACGTGCGGCTGGGTCCGCTCAAGGATCGCATCGATCAGGCGGTCACCGATCTGGGGGCGCTGCTGCCGGACATGCCGTCGCGCACGGAGATGCTGGTCTGCCTGCTGCGGCACCTTGACGCCGTGTTGTCCTGCTTCGAGGTGGGGGGCTTCGGCCCCCTGCGCGAGGAGTGGCAGGCAGCCCACGCCTACCAAGGGCGGCCGGTGGCCTTGCTGTTGCCTTCGGGTGCCCGGGTGGAGGGTCGGGTGGTGGGCGTTGCGGAGGATGGGGCGCTGCTGCTGAGCACTGCGCGAGGCGAGGAGCGGTTCGCCAGTGGCGAGATCAGCCTGCGTCCTGCGCGGAGCATCGCCTCCGCTGCTTGAGGACGAACCCATGCTGCTTGCCATCGATGCCGGCAACAGTTTCGTCAAGCTTGGCTGGCATGAGGGGGAAGTCTGGCGCGAAGTAGCGCGCATCCCTCTCGAGGACTTTGCGGCCTTCGCCGCGGCTTGGTCGCGACCGGTGCCGGCCCGCATCGTGATCGCGGACGTGGCGGGGGAGCGTTTTCGTCCAGCCATGGAACGACTGGTGGCGGCCTGGGGGCGGCCCGTGTTGTGGGTGCGGGCGAAAGCGGCGAGCTGTGGGGTGACGAATGGTTACCGGCAACCCGAGCAGCTTGGTGTGGATCGCTGGTGTGCGCTGGTGGCGGCCCGACAGATGGGACCGGGTGCCAAGCTGGTGGTAAGCGTCGGCACTGCGGTGACGGTGGATGCTTTGAGTCACACCGGTGTGTTCCAAGGCGGGGTGATTTTGCCCGGCGTGGCGCTCATGAAACGCGCACTCGCTGCCCATACCGCCGGCCTTGCCGAAGCGCGAGGCGCCTACCAGCCCTTCCCGCGCGATACCGGAAGCGCAATGCATACCGGCGCCCTGCTCGCGATCGCTGGCACCGTGGACCGCATGACCGCGTTACTGGCTGCGCAGGATGCCCCGTTGGAGATTCTGCTCACCGGCGGGGATGGCGCAGCGATTGAGCCGCTCCTCACGGGCGTGGTGCGATACGTGCCTAACCTGGTGCTGGAAGGTCTGCTTTGCATCGCGCGGGAGGAGGGATTCCTATGAGGGTGGTCTTCTTCATTCTGCTTTTCGCCAACGGACTCCTTTTGGGCTATTTCTTGCTCAGGCCCCAGGCGGCGGTGAGCGGGCCGCACCCGCCGCTAAACCCGGAGGCGATTCGCATCGCGCCTTCGGTGGTGGTTGCGGCGCCGGCTGCGCATGCGGATGCGGAAGCGGGCCAATGCCTGGAGTGGAGTGGTCTCGATGCGCCGGCTATGGCGCGCGCCCGTGCGGCGCTGGAAGACATGGGCCTCAAGGACAAGTTGGTGCTGTCCCCGGCGACGGATTACTGGGTGCACGTTCCTCCCTTGAAGACGCGGGCCGAAGCAGAAAAGAAACTGGCAGAACTGCGCGCGCTGGGCATCGATGATGCCACGCTCAGGGAAGACGAGGGGCTGTGGCGCCATGCGATTTCCCTCGCCGCTTTCGCCAGTCGAGAGGAAGCCGAGCTGTATCTCGCCCAATTGCGCGCCAAGGGCGTGAAGTCTGCGCGCGTGCTGGAACGCCAACCACCTAAGAGCAGCATCACCCTGATCCAGCTGGATGAGACGACGCAGAGCAAAGTGGAACAACTTGCCGCGAGTTACGCGAACACCGAGCTCAAGCGTGTCGCTTGCCGCCTGCCGTGACGGCGATGTCTTCCTCGGTTGGAAAGATCTTGCCCGGATTCAGGATGCCTTTGGGGTCGAACACGCGCTTCACCTCCCGCATCACCCCGAGCGTGACGGGATCGATTTCGCGTCCCACGTAGGGCCGTTTTTCCCGCCCAACGCCATGCTCACCCGAGAGGGTGCCACGCAGGCGTATCACCAGCTCGAAAATGCGATCCAGGCAGGTCATGGCCCGCGCCAACTCTGCTTCGTCGTCTGGATTCACCAATAGATTGACGTGGATGTTGCCATTGCCGGCGTGACCGAAATTGACATTGGCGACACGGTGTTCCCGCGCCAGTGCCACCACGCCCGCGAGGAACTCCGGGAGAAACGAAACGGGCACCGCAACGTCCTCGTTGATCTTCTTGGGGGCGATGTCGCGCAGCAAGGGCGAAAGGGCTTTGCGTGCTGCCCACAAACTGACCGTGTCTGCGACCGGCTGCGCCTGGATCAGCTCGGGGTCGGCGCAGGCGGCGAGGATGGCTGCCTGGGCGGTCTGAATCTCGCTTGCGCTGCCATCCACCTCGATCATGAGCATGGCGTGGGTGTCCGCCGGCACCAGTCCTGGATAATGGGCGCGGATGAGATTAAGCGCACCTGCATCGAGAAATTCCAGCGCGCTGGGCACGTGCGGCTGGGCCATGATGCGTGTGATGGCGCGCGCGCAGGCGGTGAGATCGCGAAAGTGGGCGGTCACGCCGGCGACAGCCTCGGGCAGAGGCGTGAGCTTGAGTACGGCCTCCGTGATCACTGCCAGCGTGCCCTCCGAGCCGACGATCAGACGCGTGAGGTCATAGCCCACCACGCCCTTGGTTGTGTAGGTGCCGGTGTGGATGATCTCGCCCTTGCCTGTGACGGCGGTGAGCGCGAGCACGTGGTCGCGCGTCACCCCGTATTTCACCGCGTGGGGGCCGGCGGCACAGGTGGCGAGATTGCCGCCAACCGTGCAGTAAGCGGCGCTGGAAGGATCGGGTGGCCAGAAGAAGCCATGAACACGCGCGGCGTCCTGCACTTGTTGGTTGAGCACACCCGGTTCCACCACCATGATGCGGTTGGCGGGATCCACGGCGAGGATACGGTGCATGCGCTCCAAGGAGAGTACCAGGCCACCGTTTTCCGGCACGCTGCCGCCAGCGGTGCCGGTGCCGCGCCCGCGCGGGGTGAGGGCCACGCCGTGGTCGTGGCAGGCGGCGACGATGGCGCGTACCTCTTCTGTGGTGTAGGGAAAGGCCACCGCCTCTGGCACGCCCAGCTTGCGACTGTTGTCGTAGGCATAGGCCATACAGTCGGCGGCGCTGGTAAGGAAGCGCTCGCGGTCGAGGAGACGGGTAAGCCGAGCGGTGAAGGCGGCGGGCAGCATGGGGCTCTCGCTGGAAATCGAAAATGGTAGCACCGAAGGCGGTGTGGCCCGGGAGAAATCGCGGCTAAAGCCGCTCCCCCAGTGGCTTCCCAACCTCAGGCGGCCTGGGCTTTGCTAGACCGATCAGGGCGAAGCGTTGCTCAAGGCAGGCGCACCACGGCCAGTCGGATGTCTTCCTCTAGCGTTCGCCCAGCAAGACCCTGGGTAAGCTGCTCCAGGCGGTGAAGGGGTTGCTGGATCTTGGCTCTGGCGATTGCCTCGGCACGCACAGCCTCGCCTAGGGCTGAGCCATGGACATGGCTTGCTGCCGAGAGGGCGTCGGAATAGATCACGAGATAACCTGGCTGTGACCACGCAATTTGCTCGCAGCGTGTTGCGTCAAGGACGCTGTCGCTTCTTTCGGCTGTCTCCCGCGGCGGGCTGAGAATGATATTGCCACTGAAGGTCTGCGCGGGAAGCACTTTCCACTCGAGCAAGGGGTCGTCTGGCTGGCCGCGAGGGTCCGTTCAAGGCTCAATCGGGTGTTGGGAAAACCTAGCCCGGGCAGGCGGGACCGGCCCCAGGCTTTCATCTGTCGAGTGTCCTCCTTGGTGGGTAGAGAGGCCGGCCGCCTCTTTCGGGCGGCTCGTTATCAAGCATGCAAGCTATGTCGCCAGGGACACCCACCAGTAAGCGTGCTGGACTCAGCTACGGGCGCGGATGCGCGCGAGCAGGGCGGTGGTGGAACGGCTATGAAGAAAGGGGATGGAATGGACCTGGCCGCCCCAGCCCAGCACCTCGGCGGCGCCGACGATGCGCTCCACGGGCCAGTCACCGCCCTTGACCAGGACGTCGGGGCGCACCTGTAGAATCAGGTCGAGCGGCGTGTCGGCATCGAACAGAGTGACCGCGGAAACACTCTCCAGGGCAGCCAGCACCGCGAGCCTGTCGCCTTCGCTGTTGATGGGGCGGTCTTCGCCCTTGCCTTGGCGGCGCACTGAGGCATCGCTATTCACACCCACGAGCAGGCTTGCGCCCAGGGCGCGTGCCTGGGCGAGATAGGTGACGTGGCCGCGATGCACGATGTCGAAGCAGCCGTTGGTGAATACCAACGGTCGAGGCAGTTGCGTGAGTCGCGCCGCCAGCGCGTCCGCAGTGATGATCTTGCGCTCGAAGTTGGGCGGCGGGTAGTCCGGCATCAATCCAGGTATTCGAACAGGCGGACCACGCGCTTCACCCCCGGCGTGGTGGCGGCGATGTCGGTGGCGGCCTCGGCTTCGGCGCGCTTGATAAGCCCCATGAGATAGACCACGCCTGCTTCCGTCACCACCTTGACGTGATTGGCGTTGAACTTGCGGGCCTCCACCATGCGCGCCTTGACACGGGTGGTGAGGTAGGTGTCGTTGCTGCGCTCGGGGAAGGAGCTGGGCTGTCCGATCACCGTCTCGTTGAACACCTGGCGCACGTTGGGCACGCCCTTGGCGATCTCGGCTACAGCGCTGCGCGTGGGTTCGTCCGGCACTTCACCCGTTAGCAGTACCGCCAGGTTGTAGCTGGTGACATTGACGTGGGTGCTGCTACCGAAGCGCTCGGCGATGCGGTTGGCCACCTTGAGCTCGATGTTTTGGTCTTCAATGTAGATGCCGGAAGTACGGCGATCGTCCGCCATCAGCACCCCGGCGCCGACGCCGGTGGCTACGACGGGAAAACAGCCCGGTAGCGCCGGCAGGCTGGCGAGCAGAGCAAGAAGACAAAGCTTGCGCATTATTCGGCTCCCAGAAGCAGATAATCGATGGCATCGCACAGGCAGTGCAGGGTGAGCAGATGCACTTCTTGGATGCGCGCCGTGATGCTGGAGGGCACGCAGATGTGGATGTCCTCCGCCGTCAGCGCTTCCGCGATCTGGCCGCCGCCGTTGCCGGTGAGGGCGATCACGGTGATCTCCCGTTCGTGGGCAGCATGCACCGCCTCCAGCACGTTGCGCGAGTTGCCGCTGGTGGAGATGGCCAGCAGCATATCTCCTGGCTGCCCCAGCGCGCGTACCTGTTTCGCGAACACCTGTTCGTAGGCGTAATCGTTGGCGATGGAGGTGAGGGTGGAGGTGTCCGTGGTGAGGGCGATGGCGGCCAGCCCGGGGCGTTCCCTCTCGAAGCGGTTGAGTAGCTCCGAGGAGAAATGCTGGGAATCTGCCGCCGAGCCGCCGTTGCCACAGGCCATGATCTTGCCATCGCGCATGAGGCAGGTCACCATGCGCTCCGCCGCCTGGCCGATGGGCTCCGCTAGCACCTCCATGGCCTGCAGCTTGAGGTGGGCACTGTCCGTGAAATGCTGGTGGATGCGGTTGGCGAGGTCCATGAAGGGGGCGGTGGTCGAGCCGGAATCAGTCGGCGCTGAAGGCGTTGCGCAGCCATTCTATCGTGGGGGGTTGGCCGGTGCCAAGCAATACCACGTCGAAGCGACAAGGCGGCAGCCGCTTCTGGCTGGCGAGGAACTGGCGTGCAGTGGCGATGATGCGTTGCTGCTTGTGCGCCGTGATGCTGGCGGCAGCGCCGCCGAAGCGTTGACTGGAACGCAGGCGCACTTCCACGAATACCAAGGTGGGGCCGTCGCGCAGGATGAGGTCGATCTCCCCGAAACGGGACCGATAGTGTGTGGTGACCAGGCTGAGGCCCTGGGCCAGCAGATGGGCCAGTGCCACCTGTTCTGCCGCTTCGCCGCGTGAGCGGGCGTTTTTCATGGCGTAGGCAGTTCCAACACCACCACCGTGTCCTGCTGGAATCCAGCGGGCACGCCTTGGCGGTGCACGATCTGGTCTTCACCGATGGTCAGCTGGCCGGTGACACCGTCGAGGGTGGCGCCCGGACGCGCACCGTCTTGCCACAGAAGACTGGCCAGACGCTGGGCGTCGATGCCCAGCGCATAGAGCCGTTCCAGCTCGACGTTGAGGGCGGGCTGCGGGCGCGGGTAGATCATGACTGCGGGATGATCCGGCTCGATGAGCCAGGGCATGTCCACGAAACGCACACCGGTGAGATCCACGTTGCGCGGGTCCTGCAGCCGCCCGCCAAAGGCTTGGGAGGTGGCATACACGGGTATTAGCGGCGGCAGATAGGGCCGCACCGCGCGGGCCTCTTGCGCGGTGGTGGCGAGGAAGACCATATCTGCTCCGGCCTGCAGCACGGTGCCCTTGAGCGCGGCTTCACCCCCGGGTATGAAGCGCAGCTGGCCTGCGACACGCGCGCCGAGTGCCTGCCAGCGGGCGCGGAACGCCGCCTGCATGCGTTGCGCGAGCGGTGTATCGGCCACCACGATCACGGCCTCGCGGCGGCCATCGCGCCAGGCGAGATCCGCCACCTGGCGCGCTTCTTCCTCGGCGGACAGGCCAAACAACAGCAGGGTAGGCGGCAGCGTCAACCCCTTAAACTCTGGCAGGCTAAGGGTGAGGGTTGGGACGCTCACCTTGCCGCTGCGGACCAGCGCGACCACCGCAGAGCGCGTGAGCGGGCCGACCACCATACGCGCGCCGGCAGCGACTGCCTGCTCGTAGGCTGCCACCGTCTCTGCTTCGTCGCCGCACAAATAGACACGCCAGGCCGGCGCATTCTGAACCGCGGCGGCAGCCGCGAAGCCCTGGCGCACGGCCTCGGCGGGGAGGCGCAAAGCGGGGTCGTTCAAGGGCAGCAGCAGGGCGATGTGCGGCCCATTCTCTGATAGGCTCACCTCCAATGCCCACAGCGGGCGGGATGCCAACCAGGATGCACACAGCAGCAGGACGAGGAAATGACGCAAGCGCATGCAGGACAGAAGGCGGGGCAACGCGGATCATTATACGTGGTGGCCACCCCCATCGGTAATCTGAAGGACATCACCCTGCGGGCCATCGACGTGCTGGCCGCGGTGGACCGCGTGGCGGCAGAGGACACGCGCATCACCGCGGGGCTCATGGCCCATCTCGGGCTTGCTAAGCCCATTTTTTCCGTGCACGAGCACAACGAGCAGGCCGGTGCTCGCAAGATCGTCGAGGCCCTTAAGCAGGGCGAGTCGGTGGCCCTGGTCACCGATGCTGGCACGCCTGGGGTGAGCGACCCCGGCGCACGAGTGGTGGCGGCAGTGCGCGCCGCCGGCCTCAGAGTGGTGCCCGTGCCGGGCCCGAGCGCGTTGACGGCGGCCTGGTCGGTGGCGGGGCTTTCGGACCCACACTTGCTCTGGTATGGCTTCTTGCCGGCAAAGACGGCGGCACGCCGCAGTCTCCTGACTTCGCTGAAGGGTCTGCCCTATGCCCTGGCGTTTTATGAATCGCCCCACCGCATCGCGGCCACCCTCGCCGATTTCGCAACGCTGTTCGAGCCGGAGCGCACCTTGGTCGTGGCGCGCGAGCTCACCAAACTGTTTGAGGAGATTCACGTCTGTAGCGTGGCGGAGGGGCTGGCCTGGCTCAAGCAGGATCCTCAACGCAGCCGCGGTGAGTTTGTGCTGATCGTCTCCGGCGCGGCGGCCCAGGTGGCGGATGAAGGGGAGGCGCGGCGTGTGCTCGGCATCCTATTGCAGGAGCTGCCGGCAAGCCAGGCCGCCCGGCTTGCCGCCCAGATCACCGGTATGACGCGCAAGGCGCTCTACGCGCTCGCCCTGGAATTACAGGTACGCTGAAGGCGCATCAGCGCGTGGCGCGCACCTCGTCGAAGATATCCACTAGGTCTTTTTCCCAGCGCTCGAACACTGGCGCGAGATCGGGCTGTGGAAAAAATTCCTTGAGCACAGTGGGACGTGCCGCGGTAAGGAGGGTCTGACCTTCCTCGGCGAAGATGGCCACGTTGAGCGGCAGGTAGGGAATCAACTCCGGATGCGCGGCGGCCAGCCGTTCCACCTCACCCGGTCGGCCATAGAACACCACGCGGTAGCGATCGGTCTTATAGCCCTTCATTTCCAGTCCCACGTCCACACGCTGCACCTTGGCCACCTTGTAGCCGCGTGCGGCGATAGCCGTTTGCAGCGTGGCCATGGCCTCTTCGAAGTTCTGGGCCGAACGCACGATCAGCAGCTGGTCCGCCCAGGCGGAGACGCTCAGCGCCAAGCCGAGGAACAGCGCACCCAGGCAGGGGGCGAGTCGTTTCATAGGGCGGCCTCCTCCATGATGGTCTGGTAGAGCTTGGTCATCTGATCGCACATTTCATTAAGCTCGCTGTTGTTGAAGATCTTCGCCAGACGTTTGGGATTGATGCTCATCATGCGCACCTTGCCGTCCTGTTCCACCACCGTGATGCGGCAGGGCAGAAACAGACCCACGCGCGGATCGATGGCGAGCGCCTGGTTGAGCATGCCGAAATTGCAGAAATAGACGATGTGCTGCCTGGGGTTTTCCTGGCCCTCGGGGACGATGCCGGCATCGAGCTTCTGTTCCCGGATGAACACGAAGTTGTTGGAGGTTGCTGCGCGCTTGACGTTCTCCACCGTGGTCGCCAGATCATAGGGCGAATCGACGATGAATACCGGCTGATCCGTATCCGGTATCGCCGTGGTCGGCGGGCGCTTCTCAAGGCTGCGCACGAAGGCCACGATGTCGTCGAGATCGCGATCGGATAACCCACGTGGCTTGAAGGCCACCATCGGCGTGCCTGCGCGACCCTTGACCAGAGTGTTGCGGATCTGGGCATCGCTGGCGGAGGCGAGATAGCCCGGATTGTTGAGGGCTGGCGGCATGATGGGTAGATCGCGTGGACGCGAGAAAGTCACCCCCGTGCCATGGCTGCCTTCTCCGCGGGCGCCGTGACAGCCGGCGCAGTAGCGTCCGAACAGGCGCTCGCCGCGTGTCGCATCGCCCTTGATGGGCTTGCGGTCGAAGACCGGCCGCTTACCCGTATGCCACTTGCGCAGGTGCGCGATGAGGGCATCGACTTCCGTCTCGCTCAACTGGGTGAAGGCGGGCATTACCCGGCCGGGACGGCCGAGGCGGATGGTGCGACGTAGATACTCGTCGTCCACCGTGGCCTGGAAGGAAGGTAGAGCCAGGGGCACACCAATGCCGCCCCGTCCGTCTTCGCCGTGACAGGCGGCGCAGTTTCTGGAATAGAGCGTGGCGCCGTCCACGGCGTGAGCGGTTCCCATCAGGCAGGCGAAAAGCCCCAGCACGAACGGCATGCAAAGCCGACGAAAGGGGATCATGGAAGACTCCTTTCAGGATACGAAACTCCTAAAATATAGCCGAATCGTCCATGTCTGCAAAGGCGAACGTTGCGCCCCTGCGCTGTGGCTGCGGCCATGGGCTATACTGCCAGCCTTCTTCGACTGCGTTCGCGCGCCATGCAACTTACTCTCACCCGCCCGGACGACTGGCATGTGCATCTGCGTGATGGCGCCGCGCTGGCTTTCGTGCTGCCGGACACGGCGCGGCGTTTCGCGCGTGCCATCGTCATGCCCAATCTGAAGCCACCGGTGACCACCACGGGAGCGGCGCGGGCCTATCGCCAGCGGATTCTCGCGGCGCTGCCCCCGGGCCTTGCTTTCGAGCCGCTGATGACCCTTTATCTTACGGACAACACGCCGCCGGCAGAGATTCGCGCAGCGCGCGCCAGTGGCTTCGTATACGGCGTCAAATACTATCCGGCGGGCGCCACTACCCATTCCGATGCCGGGGTCACCGACATCTCGCGCTGCCATGCCACCCTGGCGGTCATGGAAGAGGTGGGCATGCCCCTGCTCATCCATGGCGAGGTCACCGATCCCCAAGTGGATGTATTCGACCGCGAGGCGGTATTCATCGAGCGCGTGCTGCTTCCGCTTTTGACACGCTTTCCCCGCCTGAAGGTGGTGCTGGAGCACATCACCACGCGCGATGCCGTGCAGTTCGTGCAGGAAGCGCCGCCGCAGGTGGCCGCCACGCTCACCGTGCATCACCTGCTCTACAACCGCAATGCCATGTTTGCCGGTGGCATCCGGCCCCACATGTACTGCCTACCGGTGCTTAAGCGGGAGCGGCATCGCCAGGCGCTGCTTGCGGCCGCCATAAGCGGCAATCCCAAGTTTTTCCTCGGGACCGACAGCGCGCCCCATGCCCGCCACGCGAAGGAGAGCGCCTGTGGCTGTGCCGGCATCTATACGGCCCATGCGGCTATCGAACTTTATGCCGAGGTATTCGAGGCGATGGGGGCGCTGTCACGCCTCGAGGCCTTTGCGAGCTTTCATGGCGCGGATTTCTATGGCCTGCCGCGCAACCGCGACACGCTTACCCTGGTGCGCGCGCCTTGGACGGTGCCGTCGGAGCTTGCCTTCGGCCAGGATACGCTGGTGCCGCTGCGCGCTGGCGAGACCGTGGCTTGGCGGCTCCTCCCCACCAAACCCAACGAAACGAAAAACCCATGAGCCTGGAAGCCCTACCCCCGGAGCGCTTGTTCCGTGCCTGCGACCCTGCCTGCTTTCCCTTCGAAACCACGGAGGAGGTGCCGGAACTCACGGAATTCATCGGTCAGGCGCGCGCCGAGGCGGCCATCCGTTTCGGTGCCGGCATGCGCCATGATGGCTACAACCTCTACGCGCTCGGGCCACCCGGCACGGGCAAACGCTCTCTGGTGGAGCAGCTGCTTCGGGAAAGCGCCGCCCAGGCACCGGTGCCGGACGACTGGTGCTACGTGCACAACTTCAAAGAAGCTCACCGCCCGCGCGCGCTGCGCCTGCCGGCAGGGCGCGGGGTCCGCTTGCGCGAAGACATGGCAAGGCTGGTGGAGGAGCTGCGTGTGGCGATTCCCGGTGCCTTCGAGTCGGACCAGTATCGGGCGCGTGTGGAGGCCATTCACAACGAGTTCAACGAGCGGCAAGAGAAGGCCTTCACGGCACTGGGCGACGATGCCGCTGCGCATGGCATCGCCCTGCTGCGAACACCGGATGGCTTCGTTTTCGCGCCCATTCGCGAGGGTCGGGTGCTCTCGCCGGAGGAGTACGACAAACTGCCGGACGCGGAAAAGAAGCAAATCGACGAGCAGGTGGCTGCTTATCAGGGCCGCCTGGAAGCGATCCTGCGCGATATTCCGAAATGGCGGCGCGAAATGCGCGATGCCTTGACGCGGCTGAATCAGGAAACCGCCGATCTGGCGGTGGGACAGCTCATGGACGAGCTGTTCGCCGCCTACCAGGACTTGCCCGAGGTGGCGGCCTATCTGCAGGCCGTGCGCGAAGACGTGCTGGCCCACACCGAACTTTTCTTAAAGCAGGAAGCCACCAGCCTCGGCCCGGAGTTGTCCGTGCTCCACCGTTATCAGGTGAACCTGCTGGTGGATCACGGTGCCTCGCGGGGCGCGCCCATCGTCGCCGAGGACCATCCCACCTACAACAATCTTATCGGCCGCGTGGAGCATCTCGCCCAGATGGGCGCGCTGGTCACGGACTTCACCCTGATCAAGCCCGGTGCGTTGCATCGCGCCAATGGCGGCTACCTGTTGGTGGAGGCGCACCGGCTGCTGGCCCAGCCCTTTGCCTGGGAGGCGCTCAAGCGCGCGCTCTATGCCCGCTCTCTGCGCATCGAATCGGTGGGCCAGTTGCTGAGTCTGGTGCCCACCGTCTCCCTCGAGCCGGAGGAGATTCCGCTCGACGTGAAGGTCGTGCTGCTGGGTGAGCGCTTCCTCTATTTCCTGCTGCAGGAGCTGGATCCGGAGTTTCCGGAACTGTTCAAAGTGGCGGCGGACTTCGAGGACAGCCTGCCGCGCGACGACCGCAACGCGCAGCTCTATGCGCGGCTGATCGCCACCCTGGCGCGGCGCGAGGGACTGCTGCCGTTTAGGCGCACGGCCGTGGCGCGGGTGGTGGAGCATGCTTCGCGTCTGGCCGAGGACGCGGAAAGACTCACGGCCCACATGCGCAGTGTCGCGGATCTGCTGCGCCAGGCGGACCACTGGGCACGCCAAGCCGGCGCCACGCAAGTGGAGGCGAGCCACGTGGATGCGGCCATCACCGCCATGGAGGCGCGCAGCGATCGCATCAAGCGCCGGATCCAGGAGGAGATCCTGCGCGGCACCTTACTCATCGACACCGATGGCGCCACGGTGGGCAGCATCAATGGCCTGTCGGTGGTGGAACTGGGTGAAGGGCGTTTCGCCCATCCCACGCGCATCACGGCGACCACCCGCATCGGTGATGGCGACGTGATCAACATCGAGCGCGAGGTGGAACTGTCGGGGGCCATCCATTCCAAGGGCGTGATGATCCTTGCTTCCTTCCTGGCCGCCCGCTACGCGCGCAGTCGGCCGTTGTCCCTGTCGGCGAGCCTGGTGTTCGAGCAATCCTACGGCTACGTGGAGGGCGATTCCGCCTCCTTGGCCGAGCTGTGTGCGCTGCTTTCCGACTTGGCTCAGGCTCCCATCCGCCAGTCGCTGGCGGTGACGGGCTCGGTCAATCAATTTGGTCAAGTGCAGGCCATCGGTGCGGTGAACGAAAAGATCGAGGGTTTTTTCGACATCTGCGCGGCGCGGGGCCTCAGCGGCGAGCAAGGCGTGCTCATTCCGGCGGCGAACGTGAAGCATCTCATGCTCAAGCGCGAGGTGCGCGAGGCCTGCGCCGCCGGCCGCTTCCATGTTTATGCCGTCGAAACCGTGGACGAAGCCATCGAGCTGTTGACGGGCATTCCCGCCGGCCTGCCCGATGAGCAGGGCAACCTGCCGGAAGGTAGCATCAACTGGCGGGTGGCGGCCCAGCTTTACGAACTGTCATTGATCCGTCAGGAATTCGTTGGCACTGGCAGCAAAAAGAAGAGGAAGAAACAAGACTGAGTGGATCGCGGCCAAAGCCGCGCCCAGTGGGGTGGGGCCGCCCTGGGGTCGCGGCTTATGCTGTCCTTGTTTCCCCGTCCCAGTGCCTAGGTGCGGAAGCGGGCGACGCTGTCCAAGAGATGGCGCGCCATTTCCTCGAGCTGGCTGGTGAGGTCGCAGGCGTCCCGCATGATGGCCACCGTGCGATCGCCGTTTTCGGCGATGCGCGCGATCTGGATGGAGATGTCCTGGATGGCCTGCGCCTGTTCCCGGGTGGCGTTGCCCACCTCGTCCATGCGGCCTGCGGCCTGGCGCACCGCATGGCCGGAGACCGCCATGAGCTCCGCGAAGGCTTCCATCGCCTCCTGCATTTCGCTGAAGTGTCCTAGCCCCTGTTGCACCGTCTGCTGCACGGTCTTGCTTTCCGCCTCGATGGTGTGGGTCACGCCATCGATCTCCTGGGCGGTGAGGGCGGATTTTTCCGCCAGCTTGCGCACTTCGTCGGCGACCACGGCAAAGCCGCGACCAGCCTCCCCGGCACGGGCGGCTTCAATGGCGGCGTTAAGGGCGAGCAGATTGGTCTGATCGGCGATTTCCTTCACCTGGCGCGTCATTTGGCTGATTCGGGCGGCACGGGTGACAAAGGCTTCCACCGACTGGGCCATGCGCCGCACCAGGTTCTCCACCCGGTCGATCTGGCCCGCCATGCTGGAAATGCCCTCGTTGGCCCGGTGGGTCTGTTCCAGGCTCTGGTGCGCATCGCCCCGCACCTGCTGTCCCAGCTCCACCACCGAGGCCACGCTGGCCGACAGTTCCTCCACCGCCGCCGCACTCTCCTGGGCCGCCGCGGTCTGGCCTTCGACGCTCGCGCGCACCTGGTCGGCGCTTTCCAATAGGCTGCGCGAGACGCGTTCCAGGGTTACGACATTGGTGCGGATCTCCTGGGTGATGCCCTTGAGCGTGAGCATGAGGGCGTTGTAGGCCTTGGCCATCTGGCCGATTTCATCGTCGCCCCGCACCGGTGCCCGCCGAGTGAGCTCGCCGTCGCCCTGGGTGGCGATCATGGTGTCGCGCAGGGCCTCGATAGGGCGCACGACGCTGGCGATGGCCAGGGGCGCAAGCCCCAGGGTGAGCAGAAGGCTTGCCAGGGCGGTGAGGCCACTGGGCAAGCCAGCGACCCAGGCTACCACTGGCACTAGACCGATCACCGCGGCCACGATCCAGATCTTCGTGCGCAAGCTCACGGCGGCCAGACGCTGCCACAGCCCGCCCAGCCGGGCGCGACCGGCGTTGATCTCGGCGTAGAGTTTCTCCGCCGCGGCGATTTGCTCCCGCGTGGGTTTCACCCGCACCGACACATAGCCTGCGATGCGGCCCTGCTCGAAGATGGGCGCCACATTGGCTTCCACCCAGTAGTGATCGCCGTTCTTGCGCCGGTTCTTGACGATGCCGTTCCAGAGCTTGCCGCGTTTGATGGTCGCCCACAGATCGGCGAAGGCCGCGGGCGGCATATCCGGGTGACGCAGGATGTTGTGGGGCTGGCCGATGAGTTCTTCCCGGCTGTAGCCAGAAATCTCGACGAAGTCGTCGTTGGCATCCAGGATGATGCCCTTGGCGTCGGTCTTGGAAATGATCACTGCGCCGGGCCGATAATCGTATTCCTGCTGTGTCACCGGCAGGTTGCGCCGCATGATGCTCTCCTCTTCGATCATCCGAAACGTGGCCCGAAGGCCATTCTTGCGCAGTATCGGCGTGGCCGGTGGATTCTTGAGGTGTCGCGGCGCTGCCGACCGGAGCGAACTCCGGTCGATGCCCTCGGCATGTCAGCGGCGCAGCGCGGCCTCCACTTCCTGTTCGCGGGTGGTGATGCGGGCGAGCGCCATCATTTCTTCGGCGAGCAGGGCGAGCAAGTCGTCGAGGGAGACGATGCCCACTAGGGCGCCTTCCTGGTCCACCACAGGCATGCGCCGCACGCCGTGCACGCGCATGCGCTGGATGGTCTCATAGACGCCATCCTGTTCGCGCGCGGTGGCGAGCTCCCGGGTGATCAGCTCGCCCACTCGAAACAAGGACGGGTCCACTTCCTTGGCTATCACCTCGATCACCAGATCACGATCGGTGACGATGCCCACCGGCACCCGTCGCCCATCTTTTTCTTCCACGATGATGACATCCCCCACGTGGTACTGGCGCATGAGCTTGGCGGCTTCCAGCGCGTTTTCCCGGGCGAAGGCGATGACGACTTCACGGTTGCAGATTTCTCCGATCGGCATGACGGACTCCTTGCGATCCACGGTTGACGATACCCTGCAATGGTAGAGGTTTTTCCCGCCCCCGTCGCGCGCGCCGAGTTCGGGGCCCGCAGGAAAGGGGATCGGCAGACAAAAAAATGGCCCCGTAGGGGGCCGCGGCCGAGGGGGCGGCCGCTTCAGGGAAAGGCGGGGATGGTGGGGTCTTGCGTGCCGCCACTGGCTTCCGGATGGCGGCGGCTTACCAGTTCACGAATCTCCCGCACCCGCGAGGCAGGCACGTCCACCATGAGCAGGATTTGCCCGTCGGCGATGGCATGCTCGAAGGCCTTTAGGCGCGAGTTGGGTATGGAGCTGGCAATCATGCTGGATACCCAGGCACCAAAGCCCGCGCCCAGCATGGTGGTGAGAAGCAAGGTCACCAGTCGCAGCGGCGTATCGGCCGGCGGGAAGGCGAGCACCACCAGCCCCGCCACCACGCCGGCGATGGCGCCCACCACCAGCCCGGCCTCGGCACCGTGCACGATGTCGGACTTCTGCAGGATGGATGCTTCATGCAGCCCCTCCAAAGGGATGTCGTCGCGGGCCAGGACGTGCATGTGCCGCTCCTCGACGCGGGCCAGCAAGAGATCGTCCACCACCTGCCGGGCGCTGGTGGTGTCCGGCAACAGGAAATAGAGTCTGCGTCGCATGTCTGACCTCCTCGTGGCAAAGGGAGGCGGGGCTTGCGCGGGTCGGGCGATGGCACTCGGCGGGCCCGCCCCCCGGGAGATGGACCAGGGCCGGCCGAGACGACCCTGCGTTTTTTGTGTAGTCGAATGGTCGGGAATTGTCAAAGCCGGCCAGGGCTGCCCAGAGTGCCCGACTCATGGCAAGATTGCACGTTTTTCCGAGTCCTGCCCAATTGCCCACCATGGACACCGTCTCCTACGGCCGCGAGCTCAGACAGCGCGAACGCCTGCTGAGCCTGCTGCTTTCCCGCATCCTCAAGCGCCAGCTGCCGCCGGCCGTGTTCACCGCCTTGGGCGAGCTGCGGCGGGGCTTTACGCGCCTGCGGGACCAGGACGATCCGCGTCGTCGCCAGGTTTTACGGGCGCTCATCGAGCGCCTCGATCCAGAATCGATCACCCAGATCGTGCGGGCCGCCGGGGTGTATTTCGGTCTGCTCTATATTGCCGAGGAGTTCGTGGCGTTGCGCCGCCGGCGCCACGCTGTACGGGCGCACGCCCACATGTGGCCCGGCTCCTTCCACGACACCCTGTGGGGCCTCAAGGAAGCCGGCGTGGGGGCGGCCGAGGCGCTGGCTCTGATCAGCCGCCTGCGCTTCATGCCTGTGATCACCGCCCATCCCTCGGAGGCCAAGCGGCGCACCATCAAGGGCGCGCTGCGCAATATCTTCCTGAGCGTGGAGGCGCTCGACGACGCGCGCCTGCGAGGAAGTTTCCGTGCCGAGGCGGTGCGCAGGTTGGCGAGCCAGATCCAGATCCTGTGGAAGACCGACGAGGTGCGCGCCACCCAGCTGGACGTGCGTGACGAACTGCGGGCGGGCCTGTCCTATTTCCCCCTCTCTCTGTTTTCCGCCACGGTGCAGGTTTATCGCAACCTGCGGCGGGCTGTGCGCGACGTCTATGGGGAGCAGGCCGCGGCCGGCTTGGAAGTGAGCCGCCTTCTGCGCTTCGGCTCCTGGATCGGCGGCGATCGGGACGGCCACCCGGGCGTGACCGCGGAGGTGACCGACCTTGCCTGGCAGATGCAGGCGCGGGTCGCGCTGGAGGAATATCTGCGTCGCCTGGAACAACTCTCGGACCAGCTTTCCTACTCCATCCGCATGTGCCGACCTTCGGCGGCGTTTCTTGCCAGTCTGGAAGAGGATGCGCGTTACGCGGCGCTGCGCTTCCCCGCCCAACCCCACCGCTACCAGCAGGAACCCTATCGACGCAAGCTCGCGGTGATGTGCTATCGCGTCAAGCGCAACCTGGATGCTGTTAAGGCAGCCATCGATGGGGCGCCGCTGGAAGGCGAGGAGCTCGGTTACGAAAGCGCAGAAGGCTTGCTTAGGGATCTGTATCTCATCCGGGATTCCCTCATCCAGCATGGCGACGAGGACGTGGCGAACGCGGAACTGACGGATCTCATTCACCTGGTGGAGACCTTTGGCTTCCATCTGCTCCAGCTCGATGTGCGCCAGGAATCCGCCGTGCACACACGCGCCTGCGGCGAGATCCTGCGTGCGGCGCTGGGCGTGGACTACGTGGCGCTCGATGAAACAGGCCGGCTCGCCCTCTTGGGCGAGCTGGTGGGACGTCCCGATGCGCTGGCGTTCGATCCGGAAACCTTGAGCCAGCAGACGCAGGAAACGCTGCGCGTGTTCCGCGTGATCGCCCACAACCGGCGCGCGCTGGGACCGGCTTGCTTCGGGCGTTACGTCATCTCCATGACCCATGGCGCGAGCCACGTCATGGAGGTGATGCTGCTCGCCGCGCTGGCCGGACTGGCGGGACGCGTGGGCGAGCGCTGGTTCTGCCACCTGGGGGCAAGTCCCCTGTTCGAGACCATCGACGATTTAAACCGCGTGGAGCAGGTGCTGGAGCAGCTCTATGCCCTACCCGCCTATCGCCACCTGATCGCGGCCTTCGGCGAAGCGCAGGAGGTGATGCTGGGCTATTCCGATTCCTGCAAGGACGGCGGCATCCTGGCTTCCGCTTGGTCCCTCTATCAGGCGCAGAAACGCATCCTTGCGGTGTCCGAGCGCCATGGTATTCCCTGTCGTCTGTTCCATGGCCGCGGCGGCACCCTGGGGCGCGGCGGCGGGCCGACCCACGAGGCCATTCTTGCCCAGCCACCGGGGACCGTGCATGGCGAGCTCAAGCTCACCGAACAGGGCGAAGTGTTGTTCTACAAGTACAACAACATGGAGACCGCGGTCTATGAGCTCACCCTGGGCATCACGGGTGTGCTCAAGGCCAGCAGCCACCTGGTGGGCGGCGGTCGCACGGACCGGGAAGCGTACGCCGCGGCGATGGACGAAATCGCCCGTGCCGGGGAGCAGGCCTACCGCACTCTCACGGAGGGCACGCCGGGCTTCCTGGATTACTTCTACGAGGCCACGCCGGTGCAGGAAATCGGGCTGCTCAACATTGGTTCCCGGCCTCCCCATCGTCGCCAGGGCGACCGCTCCCGCGCCTCGGTGCGCGCCATCTCCTGGGTGTTCGCCTGGGCGCAGTCACGCCACACCCTGCCTGCCTGGTATGGCATCGGCTCGGCCTTGGCCGCTTTTCGCGGTGACGATCCCGCGCGGCTGGCGCTGTTGCGGCAGATGTATCGTGATTGGCCGTTCTTCCGCACACTGCTATCCAATGCCCAGATGGCACTGGCCAAGGCCGATTTCGGCATCGCCCGGGAATACGCCCAGCTGTGTACGGACCCTGCGTTGGGGGAGTGCGTGTACACCCTCATCGCCGCCGAATATGCACGCGCCGTGGAAGAGGTGCTGCGGGTGAGCGACAGCACAGCGCTGCTTGCGGACAATCCCGAACTCGCCCTTTCGCTTAGCCAGCGGCGCCAGTATCTCGATCCCTTAAACCACGTGCAGACGGTGCTGCTCGCCAAATTTCGCGCCGACGCGCGCGAGGACAGTCCCTGGCTGGAGCCGCTGTTGCGCTCCATCAACGCCATCGCCGCGGGCATGCGCAACACGGGATAACCGCCGTTCCAAGTCGCAACTCATGCGGGACGTGGAACCCGCTCAGTTTGCGGGCGCGTCGCGATGGAAGCGGTAGGTGTTGCGGCCCGCCGCCTTGGCCTGATACATCGCATCGTCGGCGCAGCGCAGGAGGGCTTCGCCGTCCGCCGCATCGTCGGGGAAGAGCGCGATGCCGATGCTGGCCCCGATGTGCAGGGTGTGCCCGCCCTCCTGGAAGGGCTCGCCGATGGCCTTAAGAATCTTCGCCGCCACCCGCGCCGCATCCTCGCGGCCCGTGATGCCGGGAAGCAGAACGGTGAATTCGTCGCCGGCGATGCGTGCCACGGTGTCGCTCTCGCGCACGCAGCGGGTCAGCCGCTCCGCCACCGCCGCCAGCAGCGCATCCCCCACGGCGTGGCCGTAGCGGTCGTTCACCGGCTTGAAACGGTCCAGATCCAGAAAGAACAAGGCGAGCTTTTCGCCGTTGCGCCGTGTGCGCGCCAGGGCCTGCTTGAGCCGGTCGAAGAACAGGCTGCGGTTGGGCAGGCCGGTGACGGCATCGAAATGGGCCATGTGCTCGATGCGCGCCTGCGCCGCGAGCGCATCCGAAATGTCCTCGTGGGTGGCGATGAAGTGGGTGATCGCCCCTTCCTCGTTGCGGATCGGCGTGATGATCTGGCGCACGGTATAGAGGCTGCCGTCCTTGCGCCGCTCCGTGGTCTGGCTGGTGAAGACTTCGCCTGCGAGAATGGTGGACCAGAGCTTCTCGTAATAGGCCGCATCGTGCACCCCCGACTTGAGTAGCCGCGGGGTCGCGCCGATGGCTTCCGCGGCGCTGTAACCCGACAGCCGGCTGAAGGCCTCGTTCACCCACTGGATGCGGCCCTCACGATCGGTGATGAACACGGCATTGGCCGCGCGGGCGAGCGCCGTCGACAACAGGCGCAACTCTTCCTGCTGGAAGCTTGCCTCCAGCGCCACCGCGGCGCGCGCGGCGATGTGCTCCAAAACGCGCCTGAGCTGGGCATCCTCGAAGGCCTCAGGCTGCGTGGCATAGACGGTGAAGGCGCCCCAGATCTCGCCGCGGATCACCAGGGGCAGGCTCGCGGCACTGGTGAGACCATGCTGGCGCGCCGCCGCAACCCAGGGACGGAAATCGGGCGCGTCCACCCGGGTGATTTGCATGCGCGCAAGCCGGATGGCGCTGCCGGTGGGGCCGCGCCCGGTGGCGGAGTCGTCCCAGCGCACGCCGATGGCCATCAGCTCTTCGCGCAAGGCGGTGGCAGGGCCGGCGGCCGCCACCAGGCGCACGCCGCCGTTCTGCTCGCGCTGCCCGAACCAGGCGAGCGCAAACCCAAACTCGCGCGCCACCTGCTCGCAGATGAAGGTCATGATGGTTTGCGATGACGCGCCGCGCAGGATGTATTCGTCCGCCTCGCGCAGCAGCCGCTCCATGGCGGCCAGCCGCCGGCTTTCCGTGGTGTCCTGGGCATAGGCGGCCACCAGACGCACGCCGCGGGGGCCGGCGATGGGATGGAGGGTGATGCGGTAGCTGCGGCCGGCCCGGGTGTCCTCGAACACGACGGCGCGTGCCGTGCGCACCGCTTCGCCGAGCTGCGCACTGCGCGTGGCACTGACGTCCGGCGGCAGGAAATCCCACAGGGGCCGGCCCACCATGGCATGGGGCGTCTGCCCCAGGCGGCGCGCGCCGGTCTGGTTGATGGCCAGCACCGTCCCATCGGGGCTCAACAGCAGGGCCGACTCCTCGATGGCATCCAGCAGGGCATGGGTGTTTTCTTCACTCTCCTCCAGGGCGGTGCGGCTGGGGTGGACGAACAACCACCAGAAAATGGGAGCAGCCAAGAGTGTGAGCGCCAGCACGTCCGCCGCCGTGTTTAGCCACAGGGGCGTGGTGTCCTCCGGCAGGAGGCGATCTAGCGCCAGCATGATCACGGTTTCGATCAGGGCGATGAGGGCGAGGGCGAGGAGGGCCCGGGGGAGTCGGCGGTGGAAATGGGGGGTAAGAAGCATCAGCGGTTCCAGTGACAGGCCGGATTATCGGCGCAAGTGGCTCATCCTTGAACCTTGGATTTTCCAAGTCCGGGGGAACCGGCTGGCGTCCCGGGTATACTAAGCAGCGGAAGCAGGCCAGACAGTCGCCGGCGCGTTTCTCGCGCCGGAGGAAAGTCCGGGCTCCACAGAGCAGGGTGCCGGCTAACGGCCGGACGCCGTGAGGCGATGGAAAGTGGCACAGAAAACAGACTGCCGACGGCCCGGACTTGCCGCCCGCGAGGGCGGCAAAGTCCCCCAAGCAGAGCAGCGGAAGCCGCGCTGGTTGCGATAGCTCGATGCGCCGGCTATGGTCGGTGTCGAGACGAGCAGCAAGCAGAGCAGCGGAAGCCGCGCTGGTTGCGGCAGGGCCGGGCGATGGTGAAAAGGTGTTCTCCGCCAGGAGAAGACGGGCGCAAGCCCGCCGGGTAAGAGCCCACCGCGGACGTGGTAACACGGACGGCACGCCAAACCCCACCCGGAGCAAGACCAAATAGGGGAACCATGACGTGGCTCGCGTCGTTCCCGGGTAGGTTGCTCGAGCGCAACGGTAACGCTGCGCCCAGATAGATGACTGTCCTCGACAGAACCCGGCTTATCGGCCCGCTTCCTTTTCCTCCCCAGCTTCTCGCGCCGGGGTTCCAACCCGTTTCCTCTGAGCAGTAGTTCCAAGGCAAATCAGGTAATTACGGCTTGAACCGTACAAGCCGCGTGAGGATATTGTCCTAGCCTATTCTTTTATCGAGCGAATGGCTGCCGCTACAGCGCGCCGCTAAGTCCTTGTGTCGCCAAGCAAAAATGCTTGGGCGGGGGCTCGTTTTCCCTTGACCCCCCTGTTTTTTTCCCCTATAGTGGGCCGAAGTGGAGAAAAGTGGGAGATTGTGGGAGATGGCGCCCAGGGGGAGCGGATGTTTCGCGGCGCAACCGCGCTGAGTCTCGATGCCAAGGGGCGGCTCGCCGTCCCGGCCCGGCATCGAGATGCTCTTCACCTGCAAGGTGGCGGGCGACTCGTGCTCACCGCGCATCCCCATCGTTGTCTGCTCCTCTATCCCCAGCCCGAATGGGAACCCATTCAGCAAAAAATCATGTCCTTGCCCAGCTTCGACAAGCAGGCCAGCCTCTTGCAGCGCCTGCTCGTGGGTTTTGCCGAGGACGTGGAAATGGATGGGGCAGGACGTGTACTGATCTCGCCGGTGCTGCGCGCATTCGCGGGTCTTGAGAAGCAGGTGATGCTGGTGGGACAGGGCAGCCATTTCGAGGTGTGGAGCGAGGCCAACTGGCACGCCCAGCTGGAGGAGGCGCTCGCTCAGGGCGATCGGGTGCTGCCGCCGGACCTGGGGAATTTCTCCCTGTGAGCGAGCATGCGCAGCACGCGACGGTGCTGCTTAAGGAGGCGGTGGATGCGTTGCGGGTCAAGCCGGAGGGCATCTATGTGGACGCCACCTTCGGCCGTGGTGGACACAGCCGGGAAATCCTGCGCCGCCTGGGGCCGCAGGGCCGTCTCATCGCCTTCGACCGCGATCCCCAGGCGATCGAGGTGGCACGCATGATCGTGGATCCGCGCTTCACCGTGCTCCACGCGGGCTTCTCTCAACTGAAAGACCGGTTGCGGCACGAGCAGGTGGACAAGGTGGACGGTGTGCTGTTGGACCTGGGGGTGTCGTCGCCACAGCTCGACGATGCGGCTCGGGGTTTCAGCTTCCGCATGGATGGGCCGCTGGACATGCGCATGGACACCACCCGGGGGAGGACAGCCGCGGATTGGCTGGCCGAAGTCGACCAACGCGAATTGACGGAGGTGATAGCCGATTATGGTGAAGAGCGGTTTGCTAAACAGGTTGCAAGAGCGATTGTTGCGGCGCGCGCGCGAGGGCCAATCGACAGCACACGAAAGCTTGCCGCGATCGTGGCTGAAGCCGTGCCCACGCGCGAACCTGGCCAGGATCCGGCGACGCGCACCTTTCAGGCTATACGGATTTTCATCAATCAGGAGCTCGAGGAGCTTTCGCTAGTGCTGCCCCAGTGCGTGGAGTTGCTCGCGCCTGGTGGCCGCCTGGTGGTGATCAGCTTCCACTCCCTGGAAGACCGTATCGTCAAGCGTTTCCTCAAGCGTGAGGCGCGTCCTGACGCCCTGCTGCCCAAACTTCCCCTCCGTGCCGATCAACTGCCCAAGCCGCGGCTTGCGCTGGTGGGCAAGCCGATGCGTCCCAGCGCGCAGGAGATTGACGCCAATCCCCGCGCGCGCAGCGCCGTGATGCGCGTGGCGGAACGCACGCCCTGGGGGCTTGCGGCATGACCCGGCTCAATCTGATCCTGCTCGCCATCGTCGTGGTGTGTGCGCTGGGGGTTGTGACATCGCAGCACAAGGCGCGCAAGCTCTATGCCGAACTCCAGCATGCCGAGGAAGTGGCCAAGCAAATGAACACGGAATACGGCCAGCTCCAACTGGAACAGAGCACTTGGGCCATGCATGCTCGGATCGAGAAAATCGCCAGCGAGCGACTCCAGATGAAGGTGCCGGAGCCTGCGCGCATCCACGTGCTAGTGCCTATTGCGGAGGGCCAGCCGTGATCGCTCCCGCCGCCACGCTGCCGGTGAGGTTGCCCGTGTGGCGGGCGCGGCTGCTGCTCGTGTTGCTGGTGGCGTCCTTCCTCGTGCTGGTGGGACGGGCTTTCTATCTGCAGGGGGTGAACAAAGACTTCCTGCGCCAGAAAGGCGAGGCGCGCTACAGTCGCGTCATCACTCTCAACGCCAACCGCGGCAACATCCTGGATCGCAACGGCGAGCCGCTTGCCATCAGCACGCCGGTGGAATCGGTGGCGGCCAGTCCACGCGACGTGGAAATCACGGCCGAGCAGACCGCTAAGCTTGCGCGCCTGCTCAATCTTCCCGTGCCGGACCTCAAGCGCAAACTGGAGGACAGCCGCGAGTTCGTCTATCTCAAGCGTCAGCTGCCGCCGGATCAGGCAGAACAAGTCTTGAAGCTCGACATCCCGGGCGTGTTTTTGCAGCGGGAGTACCGCCGCTACTACCCCTATGGCGAGCAGACCGCTCATCTCTTGGGCTTCACGGACGTGGATGACCGCGGCCAAGAGGGCGTGGAACTCGCCTTCAACAATCGTCTCGCGGGGATCAACGGCAGCCGGCGTGTGCTCAAGGACCGTTTGGGCAACATCATCGAAGGGGTGGAAAGCATTCGCGCCCCTCAGGATGGCCAACCGGTGGTGCTTTCCATCGACCGCAACATTCAGTATCTAGCCTATCGCGAGCTGCAGAACGCGGTGATCCTCAACCGGGCCAAGGCTGGTGCCGTGGTGGTGCTGGATGCGCGCAGTGGCGAAGTGCTCGCGCTGGCCAACCAGCCCAGTTACAACCCCAACCGGCGCAGCAAGGACGTGCCACCCGCCTACATGCGCAACCGGGTGGTGACCGACATCTTCGAGCCCGGTTCCACCCTCAAGCCCTTCACCGTTGCCATGGCCCTGGAAGCGGATCGCGTGCGGCCGGATACGGTGATCCAGACGGCGCCCGGCTATCTCACCATTGGTCCGGCCACCATACGCGATGCCCATGCCGCGGGTGCACTCACCGTGGCTCAGGTGATCCAGAAATCCTCCAACGTGGGCGCGGCCAAGATGGCCCTCATGCTGCCCGCGGAATACATGGCGGACCGCTTTCACAAGCTCGGTTTCGGCAGCCCCCCGGGGGTGGGTTTTCCCGGTGAGGCGGCGGGCCGGGTGCGCCCGCCCCAGACCTGGCGGCCCATCGAGCAGGCCACCATGTCCTACGGCCACGGCATCTCGGTGAGTCTTTTGCAACTAGCGCGTGCCTACACCGTGTTCGCCAACGACGGCGAGCTGCGCGACCTGTCTTTGCTGAAACTGGACCGCCCCGCCGCGAGCCGGCGCGTGTTTTCCGCTGCCACCGCCCGCGCTGTGCGCGCCATGCTGGAACTGGTGGTGCAGCCCGGTGGCACCGCTTTGCGCGCCCAGGTGCCAGGTTACCGGGTGGCTGGCAAGACCGGCACCGCCCACAAGCTCAACGCCAACGGCACCTACGCCGAGGATCGCTATGTGGCCTCCTTCGTGGGCATGGCGCCGGCTTCCGATCCCCGCCTCATTGTCGCGGTGATGATCGACGAGCCCAGTGCGGGCCAGTACTACGGCGGACAGGTGGCGGCCCCGGTATTTGCCCAGATCATGGCCGGCGCGTTGCGCATGCTGTCGGTGCCGCCCGATGCCCCGGGCAGCACCTTCTTCTCGCCGGATAGCGCACCGGTGGTGGGAGAGTCGACATGAGGCGGCGACTCCTGATGCCGGAGACCGGGCGCGGCGGCGGCGGACAACTTACCTTCGATTTCGGGCTGCTGGATGCCTTGGGCATCGCGGTGCGTTCGCTCGCCATCGACAGTCGCCGTGTCGCGCCGGGGGATGTCTTCCTCGCCTACCCGGGTGAGCGGGCCGACGGTCGCCAGTTCATTCCCCAGGCCATCACCGCCGGCGCAGTGGCGGTGCTGTGGGAACCCGAAGGTTTCGCCTGGGATCCGGCCTGGCGCGTGCCCCATCTGCCGGTGGCGGGCCTGCGCTACAAGGCGGGTTTCATTGCCGCTGAGGTGCATGGCCATCCCTCGCGCAAGCTGTGGATGGTGGGCATCACCGGCACCAATGGCAAGACGTCCTGCTCTCACTGGATCGCCCAAGCGGCGACAACCTGCGGTCGGCCCACCGCCATCATCGGTACCCTGGGCAATGGCCTGCCGGGCGCGCTCACGCCGGCCAGCCACACCACCCCCGATCCGGTCAGCCTGCAGAAGCTGCTCAAGACGTTCGTGGAACAGGGGATCGCGGGTGTGGCCATGGAAGTGTCTTCCCATGCCCTGGATCAGGGACGGGTCAATGGCGTGGCCTTCCAGGCCGCGGTGCTCACCAATCTGTCGCGCGACCATCTGGACTACCACGGCACCATGGAACGCTATGCCCGCGCCAAATCGCTGCTGTTTAAGTGGCCGGGGCTTAGGGTGGCGGTGCTCAACCTGGACGACGCCTTTGGGCGGGAGCTTGCGCAGAGCTGCCGGCGGACGGGCACGCCGGTGCTGGGTTATGGCTTCGAGGCGGGCGAGGTCCGCGCCTCGCATCTCGAGGTTTCACCGCGCGGCTTGGCCTTCGACGTGGTCACCCCCTGGGGCGAAGCCCATGTGGCATCCCCCATCCTTGGCCGGTTCAACGCCTCCAACCTGCTGGCCGTGTTGGCGACCCTGGGGGCGAGCGGTTTTCCCCTCCTGGACATCGTCGGTGCCCTGGCGCGACTGACGCCGGTGCCGGGACGCATGCAAAAGATCGAGCTGCCGGGGCGGCCGCTGGTGGTGGTGGATTACGCCCACACGCCGGATGCGCTGGAGAAAGTCTTGAGCACGCTGCGTGAGGTGATCGCCGAATCCAAGTCGGCCACGGTGGATGCACGCCTCATCTGCGTCTTTGGTTGTGGCGGGCAGCGCGACCGCGGCAAGCGTCCCATGATGGGCGAGGTGGCCTCGCGTCTTTCGGACAGCGTGGTGGTCACGAGCGACAACCCGCGCAACGAGGACCCGATGGTCATCATCGAGGACATCGTGGCAGGCATGGGCCCGAACTACCACGTGGTCGAGGACCGGGCCGCCGCCATCGACTTTGCCATTCGCCAGGCACGCCCCGGCGACGTGGTGCTGATCGCTGGCAAGGGACACGAAACCTATCAGGAAATCCGCGGCCAAAGGTTGCCGTTCTCGGACGTGGACGTGGCGCGGCGCGCCTTGGAGGGCTGGAAGTGATGCACACACCGGAGAAGATGCTGCACCTTACGGAAGCGGCGGCGGCCATCGGCGGCGAAGTCCATGGCGCGGACGTCGCGTTTTCTTCGGTGAGCACCGATACCCGCACGCTACGGCCGGGCGCGCTGTTCGTCGCGCTGCGCGGGCCGCGCTTCGACGGTCACGACTTTCTCGAGCAGGCGCGTGGGGCCGGTGCCATCGCCGCCATGGTGGACGAGCGACTGCCATCGCTTCCCGCATCCTTGCCCCTTTTGCGGGTGGGCGATACGCGCCTTGCGTTGGGGCGGCTGGCGGCCTTCTGGCGTCGGCGTTTTCCCATTCCCTTGGTGGCCATCACCGGCAGCAATGGCAAGACCACGGTGAAAGAAATGACCGCCGCCATCCTGCGCGCCCACTGCGCAGCCGAAGGGGCGGTGCTCGCCACCGAAGGCAACCTCAACAACGACATCGGGGTGCCCCTCACGCTGTTGCGGCTCACCCCGGCCCACCGCTACGCGGTGATCGAGATGGGCATGAATCACTTCGGCGAGATCGATTATCTCAGCCGCCTGGCCGGTCCCCAGGTGGCGCTCGTCAACAATGCCCAGGCCGCGCATCTGGCGGGGGTGGGCAGTCTCGAGGGCGTGGCGCGCGCCAAGGGCGAGATCTATGGCGGGCTTGCCAGCGATGGCATCGCCGTGATCAATGCCGACGAGGCCTTCGCCGGGTTCTGGCGCGAGCTCGCAGGCACACGACCGGTGATCGATTTTGGTCTCAAACGGCCGGCAGCGGTGAGTGGCCGCTTCGAGATGACTCCCCACGGGACCGAGCTTAGCCTCGTGCTGCCCACCGGCACCGCCCACACCCGGCTGAATCTGCTTGGGGTACACAACGTGCGCAATGCCTTGGCTGCCGCGGCGGTGGCCGCCGCGCTGGGTATCCCGGCGCAGACGGTGGCGGCGGGCCTGGCTGGCGTGACACCGGTCAAGGGGCGGCTTAACCGCAAACGGGCCATCCTGGGCGCCACCTTCATCGACGACAGCTACAACGCGAACCCCGATTCCATGCGCGCCGCCATCGACGTGCTGGCCGCCATGCCAGGCAAGCGGGTGCTGGTTTTGGGCGACATGGGCGAGTTGGGCGAGGCCGCCTGGCAACGCCACGGGGAGATCGGCGCCTACGCCCGCGACCGGGGCATCGACGTGTTGTTTTGCTTGGGCGAGAACGCCCGCGCCATGGCCGAGGCCTTCGGACGCAATGCCTGGCATTTCGAACGTATCGAGGAATTGCTGGCCGATCTGGAAAACCTGCTGGCGCCGGATGTCACGGTGTTGGTCAAAGGCTCCCGCTTCATGCAGATGGAGCGGGTGGTGAAGAGTTTCGCGCTCGAGGAATAGCATGCTGCTCGAACTGGCCCAGTGGCTGGCAGCCGATTTGCAGATCCGCGCCTTCAACGTGTTCAACTACATTACCTTGCGGGCGGTGCTGGCCACGCTCACGGCGCTGATCATTTCCTTCCTCATCGGCCCTGCCATGATCCGCAAGCTAACGGCCTACAAGATCGGCCAGGCGGTGCGTGACGATGGTCCCCAGACGCATCTGGTCAAGGCGGGCACACCCACCATGGGCGGCGCCTTGATCCTGGTGGCGATCATCGTCTCCACCCTGTTGTGGGCGGATCTTTCCAACCGCTACGTGTGGATCGTGATGCTGATCACCGCCGGCTTCGGGGCCATCGGCTGGGTGGACGATTACCGCAAGGTGGTCCAACGTCACCCCAAGGGGCTGTCAGCCAAGGCCAAGTTTTTCTGGCAGTCGGTGATCGCCCTCGCAGCGGCGTCCTACATCGCCTTCAGCGTCACTTTGCCGGCCCAGACCGAACTCATCGTCCCTTTCTTCAAGAGCGTGGCCATCCCCCTTGGCGCCTTCGGCTTCATCGTGCTGGCCTACTTCGTGATCGTCGGCACCAGCAATGCCGTCAATCTCACGGACGGGTTGGATGGTCTGGCCATCATGCCCACGGTGATGGTGGCCAGCGCCCTCGCCGTGTTCGCCTACGTGGCGGGCCATGCGGTGTTCTCCAAATACCTGGGTCTGCCCCATATCCCAGGGGCGGGGGAACTCGCCGTGTTCTGCGCCGCCATGGCGGGCGCAGGTCTTGCCTTTTTGTGGTTCAACGCCTACCCGGCGGAAGTGTTCATGGGCGATGTGGGCGCGCTCGCTCTGGGCGGCGCGCTGGGCGCGGTGGCGGTGATCGTGCGCCAGGAAATCGTGCTGTTCATCATGGGTGGGGTGTTCGTGGTGGAGACGCTGTCTGTGATGATCCAGGTGGCTTCCTTCAAGCTCACTGGCAAGCGCGTGTTTCGCATGGCGCCCCTGCACCACCACTACGAACTCAAGGGCTGGAAGGAAACCCAGGTGGTGGTGCGCTTCTGGATCATCACCATGATCCTGGTGCTGATCGGTCTGTCCACCCTGAAGCTGAGGTAGCCATATGGAGCTGGCAGGCAAAACGGTCTTGGTGTTGGGGTTGGGCGATACCGGCCTGTCTATGGCGCGTTGGCTGGCACGCCGCGGTGCCCGGCTGCGCCTGGCCGACACACGGACCACGCCGCCCCACGCCGAGACGGCTGCCCGTGAGTTTTCGCAGGTACCCATCCACCTGGGGCCCTTGAGCGACGCGACCTTTGCGGGCGTGGACCTGATCGCCATCAGTCCCGGCGTGCCCCTGGCCGAACCCCACGTGGCGCGGGCGCGCGCGGCGGGCATTCCAGTGGTGGGCGACATCGAGCTGTTTGCTCTTTACCGTCCGCGGCAACACACCCGACTCCTCGCCATCACCGGCTCCAATGGCAAAAGCACGGTCACCGAGCTGGTTGGCGTCCTGTGCCGGGAGGCGGGCCTGTCCACCGTGGTGGCGGGAAACATCGGGCTGCCCGTGCTCACTGCGCTCGCCGCCATCGAAGATGGTGAACGGGCGCCCGATGTATTCGTGCTGGAGCTCTCAAGCTTCCAGTTGGAAACCACCGTGCACCTGGATGCCGATGCCGCCAGCGTGCTCAATCTCAGCCAGGATCATCTCGACCGCTATGACAGCATGGCCGACTACGCCGCGGCCAAGGCCCGCATCTTCCAGGGGGAAGGCGTGCAGGTCCTCAATCGCGACGATGCCCATAGCCGCGGCATGGCGCTGCCAGGGCGGCGGGTGGTGACCTTCGGACTGACTCCCCATCCTACCGACTGGGGGCTGGTGCAGGCCGAGGGCGGGGCTTGGCTCGCCAAGGGCGAAAAACGGCTGCTGCCCGTGGCCGAGCTCCCGCTGGCGGGGCTGCACAATGTCGCCAACGCCCTGGCGGCCCTCGCCCTGTGCCAGGCCATCGAGCTTCCCCTACCGCTACTGCTTCACGCCCTGCGTAGCTTCAGGGGGTTGCCCCACCGGGTGGAACGCGTGGCGCAAATCGCTGGAGTCACCTACTACGACGATTCCAAGGGCACCAACGTGGGTGCCACAGTGGCGGCCCTGGAAGGTCTGGGCGTGCCAGTCGTGCTCATTGCCGGCGGCGATGGCAAGGGGCAGGATTTCGCGCCCCTGGCCCCGGCGGTGGCGCGGCATGCGCGCGCGGTGGTGCTCATCGGTCGTGACGCACCCCTCATCGAACGCGCGCTGGCCACCACCCGTGTGCCCCTGCTTTCCGCCGTCGACATGGACGAGGCCGTGCGTCGCGCCCACGCCGCTGCCCGGCCAGGGGACGCGGTGCTACTCTCGCCTGCCTGCGCGAGCTTCGATATGTTCCGCAATTACGAGCATCGCGCCCAAGTGTTCATCGCGGCGGTACGGGCGCTCGCGGCGGAGAGCCAGCCATGATGCTCTACTCTGCCCCCTTCCAGGCCCAGCACGCGAAGCCGGATTACGACCAGGCCCTGCTGTGGACCGTACTCCTCCTGCTCGCCTTCGGCCTGGTGATGGTGTACTCCGCCTCCATCGCCATGGCCGGCGCCAGCCGTTATACCAATCATCAGGAAACCTATTACCTAACGCGTCACGCCTTCTTCGTCCTGTTCGGGCTGGCGTTGGGCTTCGTTGCCTTCCAGTTCCCCACGCGTGCCCTGCAGAAGCTCGCTCCCTGGCTGTTCGTTCTGGGCATCGTGCTGCTTGCGCTGGTGCTGGTGCCGGGCATCGGCCGCGAGGTGAACGGCTCGCGCCGCTGGCTCTCCCTCGTCTTCATCAATCTGCAGCCCTCGGAGCTGATGAAACTGTTCGTGGTGCTCTACGCCGCAGACTACACGGTACGCAAGGCGAGCCATATCGAGAGTTTTACCAAGGGCTTCTTGCCCATGCTTTTGGTGATGCTGTTCATCGGCGCCCTGCTTCTGCGCGAGCCCGACTTCGGCGCCTTTGCCGTGATCATCGCCATCGCCATGGGTATCTTGTTTCTTGGGGGGGTCAACGGCAAGCAGTTCGGGGCGCTGTTGGTGATGCTGGTGATCGGGTTCGTGATCGTCATTTGGAGCTCGCCCTATCGCATGCAGCGCATCATCGGCTTCATGGACCCCTGGGCCGACCCCTTCGGCAAGGGTTATCAGCTCTCCCACGCCCTGATCGCCTTTGGCCGCGGTGAATGGTTCGGCGTCGGGCTGGGTGCCAGCGTGGAGAAACTGCTCTACTTGCCCGAAGCCCACACCGACTTCCTGCTCGCCGTGGTAGCGGAGGAACTGGGCTTTTTGGGCGTGACGGTGGTGGCGACCCTGTTCGCCTTCCTCGTGCTGCGCGCCTTCGCCATCGCGCGTCAGGCCGAGCGCCTGGAGCGCCCCTTCGCGGCCCTGGTGGCCTACGGCATCGGCCTTTGGATCGGTGTCCAGGTGGTGATCAACATGGGCGTGAATGTGGGGTTGCTCCCCACCAAGGGTCTTACGCTTCCCCTGCTTTCCTTCGGCGGTTCGGGTATTGCCGCCAACTGCGCGGCGCTGGGCATTCTGTTGCGCATCGACTGGGAGTCGCGCCAGCTGCTCAAGGGGTATTCGGTATGAGCGGGCGCACCATCCTGATCATGGCCGGCGGCACGGGTGGCCATGTCTATCCAGGGCTGGCCGTGGCCCAGGTACTCATGGGGCGCGGCTGGCGCGCGGTGTGGCTGGGTACCCGCTCGGGGCTGGAAGCGCGCGTCGTCCCCGCCCATGGTATTCCCATGGCCTGGCTCAGTTTCGGCGGCGTTCGCGGCAAAGGCTGGCTGCGCAAGCTGCTTCTGCCGATAGCCTTGCTCGTTGCCTTCTGGCAAAGCGCACGCGCCCTTTTCGCCCATCGGCCCGATGTGGTGCTGGGCATGGGAGGTTATGCGGCCTTCCCGGGCGGACTGATGGCGTCCCTGTTCAACCGACCGCTGGTGATTCACGAGCAGAATTCCGTGGCCGGCCTCACCAACCGCGTGCTCGCCTGCCTCGCCGACCGGGTGCTAGTCGGTTTCCCCGACGCCCTGCGCGGGCCCCGCGATGCGCCCATTCCCTGCCGTCGCGTGGACACGTTCTGGACAGGCAACCCCGTGCGAGCGGAGATCGCCGCGCTGCCCGATCCGGCGGCGCGTTATGGCGGGCGGAATGGACCGCTGCGTCTGCTGGTGGTGGGTGGCAGCCTCGGGGCGCAGGCCCTCAACGAGGTCGTGCCGCGCGCGCTGGCCCAGCTGCCACCCGAGATCCGACCGCAGGTGGTGCACCAGACGGGCGGGCCGCATTTCGCGGCTGTTAAGGCCCGATACCAAGCCGCCGGCGTGCAAGCCGAGATCCTGCCTTTCATCGACGACATGGCTTCCCGTTACGCCGAGGCCGATCTGGTGGTCTGCCGCGCTGGCGCGCTCACCATCGCGGAACTGGCGGCGGCGGGCGTGGCCAGCATCCTCGTGCCCTATCCCCATGCGGTGGACGACCATCAGACCACGAACGCGAAATTCCTGGCCGACGCGGGGGCGGCGCTTTTCGTCCCTCAACCCGATTTGAGCCCGGAAAGATTGGCGCGACTGTTTGGCCAGCTGACACGGCAGCGTCTGGCCGAGATGGCTCTACAGGCGCGCGCCCTGGCCAAGCCGGATGCCGCGCAAGTCGTGGCGCAGGTGTGCATGGAGCTCGCCGCATGAAGCACAAGGTCAAGCGCATCCATTTCGTGGGCATCGGCGGCGCGGGCATGAGTGGCATCGCCGAGGTGATGCTCAACCTAGGCTTCAAGGTGAGTGGCTCGGATTTGGCGGACAGCGCGACCACGCGTCGGCTGGCCAAATTGGGGGCCAAGGTGTTCCGCGGTCATGCCGCCGCCCAGGTGGGCAAGGCGGACGTGGTGGTGATTTCCAGCGCAGTGCGCGAGGACAACCCGGAGGTGCTCGCTGCGCGTGCCCATGGCATCCCGGTGGTGCCGCGTGCCCTGATGCTTGCCGAGTTGATGCGTTTCAAGCAGGGCATTGCCGTCGCCGGCACCCACGGCAAGACCACCACCACCAGCCTGGTGGCGAGCGTGCTGGCCGAAGGCGGACTGGATCCCACCTTCGTCATCGGCGGACGGCTCGAGGCGGCGGGTGCCCATGCCCGCCTGGGGTCGGGCGAGTTCCTGGTGGCGGAAGCGGACGAGTCTGATGCCTCTTTCCTGCACCTGATGCCGGTGATCGCAGTGGTGACCAACATCGACGCGGATCACATGGAAACCTACGGGCACGACTTCGAGCGGCTCAAACAGGCTTTCGTCGATTTTCTGCAGCGCCTGCCCTTCTGGGGCGTGGCCGTGCTGTGCGTGGACGATGCCAACGTGCGCGCCATCCTGCCGCGCATCACCAAGCCCATCGTTACCTACGGCACGAGCGAGGATGCTGATCTACGGGCCACGGCCATCCAGGCAGTGGGAGCGCAGATGCACTTCGACGTGCTGCGCAAAGGACGCCGAAAGCTTTCCATTCGCTTGAACTGCGTGGGCCGGCACAACGTGCTCAATGCGCTGGCCGCCATCGCCGTGGGAAGCGAAGTGGGTGTCCCGGAGCGTGCGATTCAGAAGGGGCTGGAAGAATTCCGCGGCGTCGGGCGCCGCTTCCAGCGGTATGGCGAGATTGCCCTGCCGGGTGGCGAGACCTTCACCCTGATCGACGACTACGGCCATCACCCGGTGGAAATGGCCGCCACCTTGGCGGCCGCGCGTGGGGCCTTTCCGGGCCGGCGTCTAGTGCTCGCCTTCCAGCCCCATCGCTACACGCGCACACGCGACCTGTTCGAGGATTTCGTGCAGGTGCTATCCACGGTGGACGTGCTGCTCATTACCGAAGTCTATCCCGCGGGCGAAGCCCCCATCGTCGCCGCCGACGGCCGCGCGCTGGCACGGGCGGTGCGCGTGCTGGGCCGGGTAGAACCGATTTTCGTGGAAGACGTGAAAGCGTTGCCGGAAGCCATCTGCAACGTGGTGCGACCGGGCGACGTGGTGCTCACCATGGGTGCGGGCTCCATCGGCCAAGTGCCGGCGGCAGTGGCCATGGGTTGTGGCATTTGGGGCGTGCAAGGTGAGGTGTGAGAGGCCGGCTGCTCATCGACGAACCCATGGCACGCCATGTCAGCTGGCGTGCTGGCGGCCGTGCGGCGCGCGCTTACGTGCCAGCGGATCTCGCCGATCTTCGCGCCTTTCTGGCGGCCTTGCCGGCGACGGAACCGGTGCTCTTCGTCGGCCTGGGTTCCAACCTGCTGGTGCGTGATGGCGGCTTCCGGGGAACGGTGATTTTGACGCATGGGGCGCTCAAGGAGGTGAGGATGGACGCAGGGCGGATTTATGCCGAGGCCGGCGTGGCGGCGCCCAAGCTCGCACGCTTCGCGGCGCGCCATGGCTACCAGGGTGCCGAATTCTTGGCCGGCATCCCGGGCACCGTGGGCGGCGCCCTGGCCATGAATGCCGGCTGCTACGGCGCCGAGACCTGGCAGCTCGTCGATGAGGTGCTCACCCTCGATCGTCGCGGCACCCTGCGCCGGCGGAATCCAAACGATTTCGAGATCGGTTACCGCCACGTGGCCTTGCGCGGCGCGCCATCGGGGGCGGCCAGCGAGGAGTGGTTCGTGGCCGCGTGGTTCACGGCGAGGGCAGGAGAGGGCGCGGCCGCACAGCAGCGCATCAAGGCCTTGCTTGAGAAACGCATCGCCACACAGCCACTCAACCTGCCCAATGCCGGGTCGGTGTTCCGTAATCCACCGGGGGATTTCGCCGCGCGTCTGATCGAGGCTTGTGGCCTCAAGGGCCGGCGCATCGGCGGCGCCCAGGTGTCGGGAAAGCACGCCAATTTCATCGTCAACCTGGGTCAAGCCACGGCGGCGGACATCGAAGCCCTGATCGAGCTGGTTCAGGCGACGGTGGCGGGCGAGACGGGTATCACGCTGGAGCCGGAAGTGCGCATCGTCGGGGAAAAAACGTGACCAACAAAGAACACAGGAGCGCGATGCAGCGCCCAGCCGCGGGCAGGGCGCCCGTTGCCCCGGCTTGGCGGGGGAAGGGATTCTTAAGATGACACCAGAACGATTCGGAAAAGTCGCGGTGCTATGCGGTGGGCGTTCGGCCGAGCGCGAGGTTTCCCTGAAGAGCGGCGGCGCCGTACTCGCCGCGCTCAAGGCGCGCGGCGTGGACGCCCACGCCTTTGATCCTCTACAGCGCCCTCTGGCCGAACTCGCAGGCTTTAACCGCGCCTTCATCGCCCTGCACGGACGCTACGGGGAGGATGGCACCATCCAGGGGCTGTTGGAGCTGATGGGCATTCCTTATACCGGCAGCGGAGTGCTCGCCTCGGCGTTGGCCATGGACAAGTGGCGCACCAAGATGATCTGGCAGGCGGCGGGTATTCCCACTCCGCGCTACGCCCTGCTGGACGCGGACAGTGATTTCGATGCGGTGGTGCGCGAGCTGGGATTGCCCCTCATGGTCAAGCCCGCCAGCGAGGGCTCGTCCATCGGCATGAGCAAAGTGGTGCACGCTAGAGATTTGCCTGCCGCCTGGGAGCTCGCCGCGCGCCACGACCGCTTGGTGATCGCCGAGGCCTTCGTCACCGGCGCGGAGTACACCGCGGGCATCCTGGGTGAGCGGGCGCTGCCCCTGATCCGACTGGAGACACCGCGCAGCTTCTACGACTACGACGCCAAGTATCTGGCCAACGATACCCGTTACATCGTGCCCTGTGGCTTGCCACCCGAACGGGAGCAGGCCTTGCAGGCGCTTGCATTGCGTGCCTTCCACATCCTCGGCTGCCGCGGCTGGGGCCGTGCCGATTTCATCGTGGACGAGCAGGGCACACCTTATTTCCTCGAAATGAATACCGCGCCCGGGATGACCGATCACAGCCTGGTACCGATGGCGGCACGTCAGGCCGGACTGTCCTTTGAAGAGCTGGTCCTGCGCATCCTGGAACTGGCCCGGCTGGAGAAGGACGATGTGGCGTAAGCACATCGACAAGGGCGATCTTCAGCGGCGGCCCATGGCCGCGCCGGGATCCAATTTCCTGGTGCTGTCCCAGTGGGATCGTGCCCAGCTCATGTTGTGGCTGGCCAATCTGCTCTATGCCCTGGCAGCCATTCTGCTCGTCTATGCGCTGCTGTTTCTCGTGATCCATTTGCCGGTGTTTCCGTTACGCCATGTCGAGGTGAAGGGCGAGCTGCGCCATGTCACCTACCAACAGGTGAGCTACATCGTCACCCGCGAGTTTAAGGGCAATTTCTTCACCCTCGATCTAGCGCGCATCACCCAGGCCTTTGAGAAGCTGCCCTGGGTACGCCACGCCAGTCTGCGCCGGCAATGGCCGGATCGGCTGGAAGTGACGCTGGAGGAACATGTGGCGCTGGCGCGCTGGGCGGCGGGCGGGCTGGTGAACACACGCGGCGAGGTGTTCCAGGCCGCCTCCGACGAGCCGCTGCCACTGTTTGACGGGCCAGAGGGCGCGGCGCGGGAGATGGTGCAGCACTACGAGGTGTTCCGTAGTGCGCTGGCGCCAGCGGGACTCAAACCGGTGGCGGTGCACCTGAACGCGCGCCGCGCTTGGGAATTGAAACTCGACAACGGGCTGTTGGTGGCCCTGGGGCGGGAGCAGGTGGCGGCGCGCCTTTCGCGTTTCGCCCGGCATTACGCGGCCACCGTGGGACAGCTGTCCCAGGCGGTGGCCTACGTGGATCTGCGCTACCCAAACGGCTTCGCCGTGCGCCTGGGCGCGCCGGCCGGCAAGGTGTGACCGACACGGAACAGACGACAAAGAAGGCACAGGGATGGCCAAAGGGAAAGACCAGAAGAATCTGATCGTGGGACTGGACATCGGCACCTCCAAGGTGGTGGCCCTGGTGGCGGAAGTGCTGCCCGAGGGCCGCTTGGAAGTGGTGGGTCTGGGCGAGGCGCCATCCCGCGGGCTGAAGAAGGGCGTGGTGGTGAACATCGACTCCACCGTGAATTCCATCCAGCGCGCCCTGGAAGATGCCGAGCTGATGGCGGATTGCAAGATCCGCGAGGTCTATGCCGGCATCGCCGGCAGCCACATCAGGAGCATGAACTCGCACGGGATGGTGGCCATCAAGGACAAGGAGGTAACCCAGGCCGATGTGGACCGGGTGATCGAAACCGCGCGCGCGGTGAACATCCCCATGGATCAGCAGATCCTGCACATCCTCACCCAGGAATTCATCATCGATGGCCAAGAGGGTGTGCGCGAACCTCTTGGCATGAGTGGCGTGCGCCTGGAGGCCAAGGTCCACATCGTGACCGGCGCGGTGTCCGCGGCCCAGAACATCATCAAGTGCGTCAAGCGCACCGGACTCGAGGTGCGCGATCTCATCCTGCAGCCCCTGGCATCCAGCATGGCGGTGTTGTCGGAGGACGAAAAGGAACTGGGCGTGTGCCTGCTGGACATCGGCGGTGGTACCAGCGACATCGCCGTGTTTACCCATGGCGCCATCCAACACACCGCGGTGATTCCCATCGCCGGCGACCAGATCACCAACGACATCGCCATGGCCCTGCGCACACCTACCAAGGAAGCCGAGGACTTGAAGCGCGCCCATGGCTGTGCCCTGCGCCAACTGGCCAGCCCCACCGACATGGTGAACGTGCCCAGCGTGGGTGAGCGTGGCGCACGGCAACTGTCGCGCCAGACCCTGGCGGAAGTGATCGAGCCACGCGTGGAAGAACTCTATTCCTTGGTGCAGGCGGAGCTTAGGCGTAGCGGTTTCGAAGACCTGATTTCATCCGGCATCGTGCTCACCGGCGGTTCCAGTCTGATCGAGGGCATGGTGGAACTGGGTGAGGAAGTGTTCCACATGCCGGTGCGTCTGGGTCTGCCCCAGTACGTCGGCGGGCTCCAGGAGGTGGTGCGCAATCCACGCTACGCCACCGGGGTGGGCCTGTTGCTGGCTGGTCTCGAGCAATACCAGCGGCACCAGCTCGCGCGGCTCAAAAGCTCGTCGCTGCAACAGATTTTCGAACGCATGAAGGCGTGGTTCCAGGGCTTTTGAAACAAGGGAAGGGGATGGCGATGAAGAAACGATGTCGGCCGCCGTGAGACTGCGAGGCTAAGGATTCCAGTGTCTTGTCCAGGCTAACGTTATGAGGAGGTAAACATGTTTGAGATTCTCGATAGTCAATCCCAGGATGCAGTCATCAAGGTCATCGGCGTGGGCGGCTGCGGCGGCAACGCCGTGGACCACATGATCGAAAGCGGCCTCACCGGCGTGGAATTCATCGCCGCCAACACCGACGCCCAGGCCCTAGCCAAGAGTCGCGCCAGCTCCAAGCTGCAGATTGGTGCCTCCATCACTAAGGGACTGGGGGCCGGAGCCAATCCCGAGATCGGCCGCGAGGCCGCACTGGAGGACCGGGAAGCCATCGCCGAGGCGATCGACGGTGCCGACATGCTGTTCATCACCGCGGGCATGGGCGGGGGCACCGGCACCGGTGCCGCGCCGGTTGTGGCGGAAGTGGCCAAGGAACTGGGCATCCTCACCGTGGCTGTGGTGACCAAGCCCTTCATGTTCGAGGGCCGGCGCCTGAAGATCGCGCAAGCCGGCATCGAGGCCCTGGCCCACAACGTGGACTCGCTGATCATCATTCCCAACGAAAAGCTGATGCAAGTGCTGGGCGATGACGTCTCGGTGCTGGACGCCTTCCGTTCTGCCAATGACGTGCTGCACGGGGCGGTGGCCGGCATTGCCGAGGTGATCAGCTCGCCGGGCCTGGTGAACGTGGACTTCGCGGACGTGCGCACGGTGATGAGCGAGATGGGCATGGCCATGATGGGTTCGGCGCGCGCCCAGGGCAGCCAGCGTGCACGGCTGGCCGCCGAGCAGGCGGTCAAGAGCCCGCTTTTGGAAGACGTCAACCTGCATGGGGCGCGCGGCGTTCTGGTCAACATCACCGCCAATCAGTCGCTGAAGATGAAGGAGATCCACGAGGTTATGAACACCATCCGCGAGTTCACCGCGGAGGACGCGACCGTCATCTTCGGCGCGGTGTTCGACGAAAACATGGCGGAGGATCTGCGCGTGACGGTGGTCGCCACCGGCCTTGGCATGCCTTCGGTGGCCAAGCAGCCCAAGCCCCAGATCCAAGTGGTGCGCACCGGCACCGATCCCGTTCCCTCGCCCATGGCGGCGGACGTGGTGGATTACGGTGCGCTGGATCAGCCGGCGGTGCTGCGCCGGCGCCGCGATGCGACGGTAGAAGCCATGAAGGCGAGTGGGGTGGACTTGCTCGACATCCCCGCCTTCCTGCGCAAGCAGGCGGATTGAGGACTGGGGCAAGAAAAACACCGCTCCGGCGGCCTGGGCCGGAGCGGTCATGCTAGAATGTTGTGCTTTTTTCCAGGCTCTACGCCACGGGAAGCGGCTGTGCTCAAGCAACGTACCCTCAAGACCCTGATCCGCGCCACCGGCGTCGGTTTGCACACTGGCCGCAAGGTACAGATGACCTTGCGTCCTGCCTCTGCAGACACCGGCATTGTCTTTCGCCGCGTGGATCTGCCGGCGGCGCCCGAGATCAAGGCCGATCCCTTTCTGGTGAGCGATACCCGCTTGTGTTCCGCCCTGGAAGCCGGCGGCGCCAAGGTGATGACGGTGGAGCACCTGATGGCCGCCTTCGCGGGACTCGGCATCGACAACGTCTACGTGGAGCTGGATGCCGCGGAAGTGCCGATCATGGATGGATCCGCCGGCCCCTTCGTATTCCTCATCCAATCGGCCGGCATCGAGGAGCAGAACAGCCCCAAGACCTTCATCCGGGTGCTGAAAACGGTGGAGGTGCAGGAGGGTGACAAGTGGGTGCGGCTTGCGCCCTACAATGGCTTTCGCGTCACCTTGAGCGTGGATTTCGCCCACCCCGTGTTCGAAGAAGGACGGCAGGTGACGGTGGATTTCGCCGCCACCTCGTTCGTGCGGGAAGTGGCCCGCGCGCGCACCTTCGGCTTCATGCACGAGGTGGAAGCCCTGCGCAGCAACGGCCTGGCCCTGGGTGGAAGCCTGGACAACGCGGTGGTGATGGATGAGTTCCGCGTGCTCAATGCCGAGGGGCTGCGCTACGACGACGAGCTGGTGAAACACAAGGTGCTGGATGCCATCGGCGATCTCTATCTCCTCGGCCATCCCCTCATCGGCGCCTTCACCGGCCATAAGTCTGGCCATGCTCTCAACAACCGGATCTGCCGGGCCCTGGCGGCCGACGCCAGCGCCTGGGAATATGTGCGCTTCGCCCGCGAACAGGAAGCGCCCCCCGCCTTCCAGCGCCTGGCCGCCCAGTTGGCCTGAGGGCCGCAAGGCCCATGTTCCTGCTGCGCCTTTATCTCATCCTCGCCGGCCTCGCGCTCGGCGGTGCCCTGCTGATGGGCCTGGTTTCGCGCGATCCGCGCTGGTTTCGCTTCGCCTGGCAGCTCCTCAAATTCTCCCTAGTGCTACTGGTGGTGGTGCTCGGTCTCATCGCCTTGAGCCGAGTCATCCTGCGCTAACGCCTGACCTTGGTGGCGCAGCAGGCTGGTGAGTGCCTGCTTAAGCGGAGACGGGGCCAATTTCCGTTCCAGGGCCGCGATTTCGGCCAGCCCGGCGGCTGGGATAGGGGGCTTCCTGGCTTGCCGCCGGCGCTCCCTCGACGGGCTCGTCACTTGCACTTTGACCTGGATTGCAGTAACGTCGTGGCCCCGCTGACGAAAACTCGACAGGAGGCGGGGCAGCTGCGCCTTCAGCTTCGCGGCGGCTGCGCCGTTATCGGCATATAGGGTCAGGATCCCGTCCTTCACCGGGGTGACCCGTGAAAACCGCGCCAGCCCCGGCGGCGCGATCGCTTCCCAATCCTGTTGCAGGGTCATGAGCCGTTTCGCCTCGCGGGTGAGACGGCCAAGACCAGATATCGGCTCGGTAAGAAAGCCGGAGAGCTTGCGCGTCATCTGCTTTCACGGTCCAGTGCCGCTTTGCTGCGGACGGTCGTGCCCGAAATGGAGGATGCGTCTATGAACATCATAATCGTATCGGACCGGCTGGCGCGTAGCCGCACCATCTGCCTGGGGCGCCGCGACATGACACTGTTGGTCGCGGTAGTCTTAGGCGGCATGGTGTTGTTTGCCTTCCTGTTTTCCTATCTTATCTTGTTCCATCTGGGGGACGTGCGCATTCCTTTCGTGCAGCATCTGATTCTCTCCGCGCACCAGGCGGAAGCAGAAAAGAACCGCCTCTATCTTCAGCAAAGCCTCAACGCCATGGCGATCAAGGTGGGTGAGATGCAGGCCCAGATGCTGCGCCTGGATGCCCTGGGCGAGCGGCTGGCGCGCATGGCGGGGGTGCGCCAGGAGGAATTCCAGTTCGACCGCAAGCCCGGCCAAGGGGGTAATCCTTCCAGCCTGCCCGCGCATCCCGTGTCCCTGGGCGAGTTCGCCGCGGAGATCGAGAAACTCTCGCGGCAGTTGGACGACCGGGCGGAGCGCCTGGCCGTGATGGAATCGGCTCTGAGCCGGGAACGGGTGCGCCAAAGCGCATTGCCTAGCGCGCCGCCCGTCCCTGGCGGCTTTTTCACTTCCAATTTTGGTTGGCGTATCGACCCCTTCACCGGCCTGCGTGCGCTGCACGAGGGCGTGGATTTCATGGCGCCGATAGGCGCGCCCATCCTGGCCGCGGCGGGTGGCATCGTCGTGTATTCGGATTACCATCCCGGCTATGGTAATATGATTGAGATCGATCACGGCAACGGGCTCGTCAGCCGGTACGCCCACGCTTCGAAGCGTCTGGTCAAGGAAGGCGACGTGGTGTTGCGCGGTCAAAAGATCGGCGAGGTCGGCAATACCGGCCGCTCCACCGGACCCCATCTCCACTTTGAAGTCCTCAATCGCGGCGTGCCGCAGAACCCAACCCGTTATCTGCAGCCAGCAGGCTGAGTCTTTTCGTTTGCAGGCGGCCTTCGCTGAGGTGCAGCCGGAATCCGGCTGCACCTCGTTTCACATTCGGGCACGAGAACTCACACCATGATCTCTGGTTTGCTGAAAAAAATCTTCGGCAGTCGCAACGAGCGGCTGATTAAGCAATACACCCAGGTCGTGCGCCGCATCAACGAACTAGAGCCGAAGATGCAGGCCCTGTCCGACCAGGAGCTGGCGGGCAAGACCGTGGAATTCAAGCAACGCCTGGCCAATGGCGAGTCCCTGGACGACCTGCTGCCGGAGGCCTTCGCCGTGGTGCGCGAGGCCGGCAAACGCGTGCTCAACATGCGCCACTTCGATGTCCAGCTCATTGGCGGCATGGTGCTGCACCAGAACAAGATCGCCGAGATGCGCACCGGCGAGGGTAAAACCCTGGTCGCCACCCTGCCGGCCTATCTCAATGCCCTCGCGGGCAAGGGCGTGCACATCGTCACCGTCAACGACTACCTGGCCCAGCGCGATGCGGAATGGATGGGGCGCATCCACCGCTTCCTCGGCCTTTCCGTCGGCGTCAACCTGTCCCAGACGGACCACGCGGCGAAACAGGCTGCCTATGCCGCCGACATCACCTACGGCACCAACAACGAGTTCGGCTTCGACTATCTGCGTGACAACATGGTGTACAGCCCGAGCGATCGGGTACAGCGGGGGCTTCATTACGCCATCGTGGATGAGGTGGACTCCATCCTGATCGACGAGGCGCGCACGCCTCTCATCATTTCCGGCCAGGCTGATGACAACACCGAACTGTACCTGCGCGTCAACGCTCTAGTACCCCGCCTGATCAAGCAGGAAGAGGAAAATGGGCCGGGTGATTACAGTGTCGATCTCAAGGCTCACCAAGTGATCCTCACCGAGGAAGGGCACGAGAAGGCGGAGCGTCTACTCGGCGAGGCGGGGCTGCTGCCACCGGGTACTAGCCTGTACGAGCCCGCCAACATCGCTCTGATGCACCACCTCTACGCGGCGCTGCGGGCGCATGCCCTCTATCACCGGGACCAGCACTATGTGGTGCAGAACAACGAAGTCATCATCGTTGATGAATTCACCGGTCGACTGATGCCGGGTCGGCGCTGGTCCGATGGCTTGCATCAGGCGGTGGAAGCCAAGGAAGGCGTGCCCATCCAGAAAGAAAACCAGACACTGGCCTCCATCACCTTCCAGAACTATTTCCGCATGTACGAGAAGCTTGCTGGCATGACCGGCACGGCGGATACCGAGGCCTACGAGTTCGAGCAGATCTACGGCCTGGAAACGGTGGTGATTCCCACGCATCGGCCCATGATCCGCAAGGATTATCTGGATCTCGTCTACCGGACGGCGGCGGAGAAATACCGCGCCGTGATTGCCGACATCCGCGACTGTCACACTCGCGGTCAGCCGGTGCTGGTTGGGACGACCTCTATCGAAATCAACGAGTATCTCTCCGGGCTGCTCAAGAAGGAAAAACTGCCGCACCAGGTGCTCAACGCCAAGCACCACGCGCGCGAGGCGCAAATCGTCGCTCAGGCAGGCAAGCCTGGCATGATCACCATCGCCACCAACATGGCGGGCCGCGGTACCGACATCGTGCTGGGTGGCAACCCGCAGCCCGAGATCGACGCCGTCATCAATGACGACACTCTCACCGAGGCGCAGAAGGAAGAGCGCATCAACGCCATCCGTGCCGAATGGCAGAAGCAGCACGACTTCGTGATCGAGCAGGGTGGGCTGCACATCATCGGCACCGAGCGCCACGAGTCGCGCCGGGTGGACAACCAGTTGCGCGGACGTGCGGGCCGACAGGGCGATCCGGGCTCCAGCCGCTTCTACCTGTCTTTGGAAGATCCCTTGCTCAAGATCTTCGCCTCCGACCGGGTCGCGGCCATCATGCAGCGGCTCAATATGCCGGAAGGCGAAGCCATCGAACATCCCTGGGTGACGCGCGCCATCGAGAACGCCCAGCGCAAGGTGGAGGCGCGCAACTTCGACATTCGCAAGCAGCTACTCGAATACGACGACGTCGCCAACGACCAGCGCAAGGTCATCTACGAACAGCGCAACGCCTTGCTCGAAGCCGAGGATGTCTCGGACACCATCCGCGCCATGCGCGAGGACGTGCTGCGCAGCATCTTCTACCAGCACCTGCCGCCTGAAAGCGTGGAGGAACAGTGGGACGTCGCTGGGTTGGAGAAGGTCCTCAAGGCCGAGTTCACCCTCGATGTGCCCGCGCAGCGCTGGCTTAACGAAGACAGCGCACTCGACGCGGAGGGCCTGCTCGCCCGCATCCTGGAGGCAGCCGAGGCCCATTACCAGGCCAAGGTAGATGCGGTGGGCCGCGAGGCCATGCATCACTTCGAGCGCGGCATCCTGCTGCAGAGTCTGGACACCCACTGGCGCGAGCATCTCGCGGCGCTGGATCATCTGCGCCAGGGCATCCATTTGCGTTCCTACGCCCAGAAACAGCCGAAGCAGGAATACAAGCGCGAAGCGTTCGAACTCTTCTCCTACATGCTCGATACCATCAAGCACGAGGTCACCCGCATCACCCTCTCGGTGCAGATTCGCAGCGCCGAGGAAGTGCAGGTGGTGGACAGTCATGCCGAGCCGGCCAATGTCCAGTATCACCACGCCGATTATGACGAGGTGCTGGGCCAGGCAGGTCAGGCGGCGGCGACCGCAACCGCCCCCTTCGTGCGCGCCGGTGAAAAGATCGGTCGCAACGACCCTTGTCCCTGCGGCTCCGGCAAGAAGTACAAACACTGCCACGGTCGGCTGACCTGAACGCTCTAGCGGCGATTTCCTCCAGGAGCTGACCGCACCTCGGGTCGCGCCCACGGGTTTTTGCTGGTGGGTGGGAGGCGCTCGTGCGTCGACTGGCTCGACCGAGGGTTACCAAGAGGCCAGCGGCAGGGTGCGACCCGATGCCGCATCAGGAGACGGCGTAGGCGGCGCTACAATGGCAATTTTCTGTGCTTGCCCATGCCTTGCCATCCCGCCAACCAGAGCTTGCGCCGCCTGCACGTGCTGCGGTTGATCGAGATCGCTGGCCAGCTTGCCGCCATCGCCATGGCCATCCTTTGGCTGGGGCTTGATCTGCCTCTGGCGCCCTTGTTCACGGTGGTTGCGGCGCTGGCTGTGTTGAGCGCCTTCACCTGGGCGCGGCTGCGCTGGGGCGGGCCGGTGGTGGAACCGGAACTCTTCGCGCAACTTCTGGTGGACGTGGTGGCGATGTCTTTGCTGCTTTATTTCACCGGCGGTGCCACCAATCCCTTCGTCTCCCTCTATCTGTTGCCCCTGTCGGTTGCCGCGGCGCTGCTCGCGGCCCCCTACGCCTGGGCCATTGCCGCCCTCACCGTCGCCTGCTACACCCTGCTACTGGAATATTACGTGCCGCTGCCTGGCATGGAGCTGCAGGCGCCCCTCACCACCCTCATGGGCGGGGGCCAGCGGGCACTATACATGCACGGCGAGCATGGCCAGTTTGGCATGCACGTGTTGGGCATGTGGCTCAATTTCGTGATCAGCGCCGGGCTCATCACCTTCTTCGTGCAACGTATCGCCGCTAGCCTGCGGGCGCGGGAGCGGGAGCTGGCGGTCGCGCGGGAGGAGGCGCTGCGCAACGAGCGCATCGTGGCGCTGGGCACGCTTGCTGCGGGCACGGCCCACGAGCTGGCCACCCCGCTCGCCACGGTGGCGGTGGTGGCCGCGGAACTGAAGGACGAATTCGCCGACGATCCGGAGCTTGCGCCCCAGCTTGCGCTGATTCGCGACCAAGTGGATCAGTGCAAGGCGGTGCTCAAGCGCCTGGTGGAATCCGTGGGGCAATTGGAAGGGGGCGTGCGCCGCGAAGTCGCGCTCACCGACTACGTGCAGGCGCTGGCGGAACGTTGGCGTCTGCTCTGGCCACGGACACCGGTTGCGCTGCGTTTGGGGACTGGCGCTACTGCGCACCTTGCCATCGACGATACCCTAGAGCAGGCCCTACTCAATCTGCTCAACAATGCGGCCAAGGCGTCGCCCGAAGGTGTGGAAGTTAGCGCAGACACCGAGGGCGAGTGGGCCGTGTTGCGCATCCTCGATCGGGGTCCTGGGGTTCCAGCCGACGTCGTCGCTGCCGCTGGCAAGCGTTTCCTGCCCGAGCGCTCGCAGGCGGACCCCTCCCGGCAAGGGCTGGGGATCGGCCTGTTTCTCGCCAATGCCACCGTCGAGCGGCTGGGTGGCCAGGTGCGCTTAAAAAACCGGCCCGATGGCGGGAGTGTGACGGAAGTCCGTCTGCCGCTGGTGAAGGGGGAAGGCCATGCATGAAGGAAGCCGCGATCTATTGCTGGTGGACGACGATGACACCCTGCGTCGGGTGCTGAGCCGGGCGCTGGGCCGGCGCGGCTTTTGCGTGCGTTCCGCATCGAGTGGCGAGGAGGCGCTGGCGATGGCGCGGGCCGACCCGCCGGCCTATGCGGTAGTGGACCTGAAGATGACCGGCATGTCGGGTTTGGCGCTGGTGCCGCAGTTGCGGGCGCTGCGCACGGACATGCGCATCCTCGTCCTCACCGGCTATGCCAGCATCGCCACCGCGGTGGAAGCCATCAAGCTGGGCGCCACTCATTATCTCGCCAAGCCCGCCGATCCGAACGAAATCATCGCCGCTCTAGGCCGGGCCAGCGGCGATCCGGCGCTACCGGTCGCAGCCGAGCCGTTGAGCGTGGACCGACTGGAATGGGAACATATCCAGAAGGTGCTCGCGGAGCACGATGGCAACATTTCCGCCACTGCACGCGCCCTGAAGATGCACCGCCGCACTCTGCAGCGCAAGCTCGCGAAGAAGCCGGTGCCGCGCTAAGGGACGAGGGGACAGACGGCCTGCCCGCTCGCCGTTGGTCAAGACTCCCGCAGCACAAAGGCAAGCTCGGTGGTGAAGTTGCCTACGCCCTTGTGGTTGGTCGGGGTCCAGCCGTGAGCCTTGAGGTACTCGGTCATTTCCTTGGTCATGGCGGGATTGCCGCAGACCATGACCCGATCGAATTCGGGGTCGGGGGCGGGGAGATCGAGGCGCCGGGTGAGCTCACCGGAGCGAAACAGATCGGCGCCCCGCGCCTGCACCGGGAAGGGCTCGCGGGTGACGGTGGGCACATAGTGGAAGCGATCATCCTCGCGCGCCGTCAGCTCTTCCCGGTAAGCGAGTTCCGGCGCGCTGCGCACGGAATGCACCAGCACCACCTGTTCGAAGCGGCGGTGGGTTTCCGGGTCGCGCACCAGACTCATGAAGGGCGCGAGGCCCGTGCCGGTGGCTAGCATGTAGAGTACTCGCCCCGGGCGGATGTGATCGAGGGTCAGGGTGCCGGTGGGCTTGTCGTTCACCCATACCGTTTCGCCCGGCTTGACCTGCGCCAGGAGACTGGTGAGCGGCCCGTCCGGCACGTGGATGCTCAGGAATTCCAGGTGCGCCGCATCGTTGGTGGACACGATGGAATAAGCGCGCGCCAAGAGCTTGCCTTCCCGGCGCAGGCCCAGGGTGACGAATTCGCCATTGCGGAAGCGTAGCGCCGCGGGTCGAGTGACGGCGAAGCTAAAGGTGCGCGCCGACCAGGGGCGTACCCATTGCACGGTTTGTTCACTGTAGGCCATGAGGTCTCCTGAAAAAAACCATGGTACGACCGGTTCGCCGCGCTACGGTTCCACAAAAAGAAATGCGCCCCGCAGGGCGCATTTCCCCGGACGGGCCAGGGTCACTCACCCACGAGATCCCGATAGGCATGCCAGGTGGCGTGGCCTAAGAGCGGGAAGACCACGACCATGGGAACCAGCCACAGGGCGAAGGACAGCGCGGTCAGGGCAACGATGATGCCGCCCCATACCAGCATGGTCAAAGGATTTTCCCGCACCACCCACAGGCTGGTGACGATGGCGTGGGCGATGTCCGCCTTGCGGTGCAGCATCATGGGCAAGGACACTACCGACAGGGCGAACACCAACACGGCCAACGCCCCGCCCGCAAGGGCATAGACGGTGAGAAAAGTCAGATTGCCGCCCGCAAACAGGCCGGTCAGCGTAAAGCCTTCGCCGACGATGTCACCGGGATGGAGAAGGGCCACCAGGATGGCCGACAGCCGCTCCCAGCTGGACAGAACGAAGGCCAGGCCCGCCGCGAACAGGCCAATGGAACCCCAGTTGCCGCGGACGGTGGCGAACCAGGGTCCGCCGCCGGCTTCCCGTCGCCGCGACTGTTCATAGAAGGATAGGGCGAGGAAGGGCGAGATCAGCAGGAAGCCCGACAGCAGGGTGAGCACCAGGTGGGGCCGAGGCCAGGCATAGCTGAGGAGCCCATAGCCAATCAGGCTGAACAAGGCGCCCACACTCAGCGACAAGGGCCAGCAGTGAGCCAGGTCGGCCGCGCCGCGTTTGAGCCAGGCAAGGGGCCGACTCGCTTCCACCCGGTTGATGCTGGGCAGATCGATGCTGCGGGTATCGGGTTTGATGGTAACGGTGCTCATGACATCCTCCTTTCACGGGTGTTGTCAGTCATGCCTAACACACTCAATTTAGATCAAAACCAAGGCCTTCTGTTCCGATTGGCGGAAGGGAGCGGGAGTCGAACCCACCCGGGCACGTCTGACGTGCCCAACCGGATTTGAAGTCCGGCCGCCCCACCGGGGACGTATCCCTTCCATGCACGCGTAACCTCATGCCGCCTGAGCCTAAATCGGCGTGCGCAGACGATGTCGGTCGCCCACGCGCCGGGTGAGCCTGCTGCGGTCGAAGTATTCCAGAATCTGGATCGCCAGTTTACGTCCGGTGCCGATGCGATCGCGGAAGGCGGCCGCGGTAACGCCTTCGTCCCCAGCCATTGCCGTGACGATGTCAGCAAGCGCCGCCACCGCCTCGGTCAGGAAGAAGTGGTCGTGGGCCACCTGGCATACCTGCCCAGTGCGCGCCACCCGCTTCAGGAGTAGGCGCACTTTGTTTTCCTCCAAAAGCTGGGCGCGGGCGATGTCGCGCACCCGTGGCGGCAGGAAGGGCTCACTGGCGAGCAGGGGCCGCAGCCGCCCCCACAGGGCCTCTTCCGCGGGCGCAAGCTGAACCCGGTGTTCCGGCAGGTGCAGGGCTGCTCCCGTGAGCACGACTCGTCCGCTGGCCAGCAAGTCGTCGAGCACGGCGCGATAAAGCCCGCGGGGCACGGTAGGCAGGCTCATGCGTCGCAGCCGCTCCCGATCGGGCCCGAGGGCGTCTGGTTCTTGGGCGTGATGGGCCGCCAGGCGGGTGAGCACGCGCTCGCAGAGCGCTTGCCATTGGCTCGAGCCGGTCAGCCAGTCCACGTCGGGACCCTGCACCCGGCGCAAGCCCGTGGCCGCAACCAGAGCGGCTAGCTCCTCCGTCCGCAGGTTGCGGTTGCGGGCAAAGCGGGCGAGGTCCAAGCCCAGGGGCGAGACCGCGCACAGAGCGGTGAGCGCATCGGGCGCGGCTTCCGCCTCGAGCCAACTGATGCGTTCTGCGCTGCGGCGGTGCCGGGCAGGGGGTTCGCTGTCGAGGATGACGCCACCCGCCAAGGTGCACGTGGCAGCCGCATCGCGCAGCACGAAACGATCACCGTGCACGCCTACCACCGGCCGATCCGGCACGATTTGCACCAGGCCTTCGCCGCCGGGCTCGATCGCATCCCGATCAAGCGGCAGCAGCCGGGCGAGCACGTCCTGGCTGCCCAAGTGCAGATGGACAGGTGTTGAAGAAAGAAGGGGACGCGGCGCGCTTGCCAGCACTCGCAGGCGCGCGTCGAAGCGGCGCGCCGGATGATGGGCGTCAGGCGCGACGATCCAATCGCCGCGCCGAATCTCGGCCTTGTCCACGCCGGCCAGGTTGAGCGCGATGCGCTGGCCGCCTCTGGCATGTTGCGCCGGCTGATTCTGGGCGTGCAGACTGCGTACTCGCACCGGCAGGCCTTGGGGCGAGATCACCAAGCGATCGCCCACCGCTACCTGTCCGGAATGGGCCGTGCCCGTGACCACCGTACCGGTGCCCGCCAGGGTGAACACTCGGTCCACCGCCAGGCGAAAGTGACCACCTGTGCGCCGGGATGTGGCTCGTAGGGCCCGTTGCACCAAATGGGCGCGTAGCTCGGGGATGCCTTCTCCGGTGAGACTGGAGACGGTAAATACGGGGGCGGTCGCCAGCGGGGATGATGCGAGCCAAATGGCGATTTCCGCCTGCGCTTCCTGGCGCCGGGCAGGACTGACTCGGTCCACCTTGGTGAGCACCACCGCCCCGTCCGTCAGGCCCAGCAACTCCAGGATCGCCAGATGCTCCCGGCTCTGGGGCATCACCCCATCGTCGGCCGCCACCACCAGCAGCACGAAGTCGATGCCGGTGGCGCCGGCAAGCATGGTGTGCACCAGGCGTTCGTGGCCGGGCACGTCCACAAAGCCCAGCACCGGCCCCTCTGGCAGGGGCACGTAGGCGTAGCCCAGCTCTAGGGTAATGCCGCGCGCCTTTTCCTCCTTTAGGCGGTCGGTGTCCACGCCGGTGAGAGCCTTGACCAGGGTGGTCTTGCCGTGATCGATGTGACCCGCAGTGCCGATGATCATGGCAGGGACAGGTGCGTGAGTTGGTCGAGGAAAGCGGGCACCGCTTCCCGTTCCAGGCAACGCAGATCGAACAGCAGGGCATCGTCCGCAATGCGGCCAATGACCGGCGTGGGCAGGTGGCGGAAGGCCGCTTCCAGCGCCGCCAGCCGGCGCCCGCGGCCGCGCGCGCCGCCCAAGGGCTCGATGCGTAGACCGCGGCTTTCTAGCCGTTCCACGGGCAGGGAGCCGCTGCCGATCTGGCTGGCGAGCCGGATGGGCGTGACACTGGCGTGTGCCGCCAGGGTATTGGCAAGGGTGGGGGCGACGGCCTGCACGCGCTGTTCGATTTCTTCCGGTGCGAGGGTGAGTAGACGCAGGGTGGGCAGGCGCGCCGGCAGCCGATCCGGATCGCGATAGAGCCGCAGCACCGCTTCCAGCGCCGCGTAGGTGAGCTTGTCCACGCGCAGGGCGCGCTTTAAGGGGTTTTTCTTGATGCGGGCGATGAGCTCTTTGCGCCCCACCAGAATGCCGGCCTGGGGTCCGCCCAGGAGCTTGTCTCCGCTGAAGCTCACCAGGTCGGCGCCGGCGGCGAGCGCCTGCTGGGGTGTGGGTTCATAGGGCAATCCGTAGCGACTCAAATCCACCAGGGTGCCGCTGCCCAAATCCACCATGAAGGGTAGCCCCGCCTCGTGGGCCAGGGTAGCCAGGGTGGGCTCGTCCACGCTGGCAGTGAAGCCCTGGATGACGTAGTTACTCGTGTGCACCTTGAGCAGCAGGGCGGTCTTGGCGCCAATGGCGTCGGCATAGTCGTGGCGATGGGTGCGATTGGTGGTGCCTACCTCCAATAGCTTGCAGCCGGCGCGGCGCATGATGTCCGGGATGCGGAAGCTGCCACCGATTTCGATCAACTCGCCACGGGAGACGATTACCTCCCGGCCACGCGCTAGCGTGTCGAGGGCGAGCAGCACCGCCGCGGCATTGTTGTTGACCACGGCAGCGGCTTCGGCTCCCGTGAGTTCTTGCAGCAAGGGCTCCACCAGGCTGTCGCGATCGCCGCGCCGCGCAAAGGCGAGATCGAATTCCAGATTGCACGGCCGGCGCATGACCTCTGCCACGCGGGCGATGGCCTCTTCCGGCAGCAGGGCGCGTCCCAGATTGGTGTGCAGCACCGTGCCGGTGAGGTTGAAGACGGCGCGCAGGGCCGGGCGGTCCGCTGCCTTTAGCACCGCGGCGACGGCGCCGGTGAGGGCCGCTTCCTGCAGCGCGTCGGCGGGCAGGCTGCCCTCCAGTGCACACGCGCGCAGACGGCCGAGCACCGTCCGCACGGCCTGCAAGGTGGGCTTGCGCCCGTGGCTCACCGCCAGGGCTTGCACGCCGGCGAAGGCGAGCACCTTATCGACGGCTGGCAGGGCGGCGGGGCTGACAATCTGCATGGCTCACCAAACGGCACGCGTCATGGTGGAAGGAAAGCATGGTCAAGTGGCGATCAGGTAAGGGTTGGGGCCGCTGCGGGAGAAGCCTTTTTCGTCCATGAGCAAATCGAGGGCGAGGCTGGCCACGTCGTCGGCCAGGGCATCGGCCTGGGGATCTTTCTCCCGGCGGATCAGTTTCAGGTAGGAACCACAGTGGCCACATGCCTCGGCGTCGACCCACGGCATGCGGCCCTCGATGCTGTAATAGGCAAGTTCGCGGGCATCGCCGCAGTTGCTGCACTGGGCGCGCACGAAATGCCATTCGCTGTTGCAGCGACTGCAGTGCAGATAGCGCAGCCCCTGCTCGACGCCGCCGATCTGCAGCATGGCCGACACTGGCGGCGCGCCGCACACAGGGCACAGGGTGGCCGGCTCCGCCAGGCCGTCGAGCTCACCGGCCAGGCTCGCAGCCAAATGCACCCAATAGACTTCAAGGGCAGCAGCGACGAAGGGCACCCAGGCTGCGGGCAGCGCCTGGGGCCGCTGGGCGAGGAACGCCTGGGCGGCCTGGTCGAGGGCGGCATCTTCGGCATCCGCCAACGCAAGGGCGGCGCTTTGCCCCGCGGCCGGCAGGCTGTCCACGGTGGCTGCGGCCAGGCGGCGGGCCAGCGTGCGCCAGTGGGCGTCGAGGGTGATGCCGGCAGGTGCCAGCGGCGGCATGTGATGGGCGCGGACCTGCTCCAGGGTGGTGGACGGCGGCAACGATGGCGCCGGCAGATGGGCACGGGCACTATGTTGCGCGGCGGCGAGCGCGCCCAAAAAATGCAAGAAGGGCTCCAGGCTGTGACCGGCGGCAAGCTGCCGAAAGCGCGCCGCACGGTCGGCGAAGAGACTTTCGGGAGCCAGCCGCAGCCGGGGGAGATCGCCCACCGGCGGCTCGATGTGCCCCGGTTGCAGAATGCCTGTCATCGGCTGCGACTCACCTCTTCATACCAGGCGGGGTGGTGGTGCTTCGCCCACGCCGCGCTCACCGTGCCCCGCGTCATGGCGCGGATGGAGCCCTTGGTCCAGATGGCCGAGTAGATGTGGACGATGATGGCGAGCATGGCCAGGAAGGCCGCCGCCGCATGCACCAGCACGGCGAGCCGGATCAGGCCCACGGAGAAATAGGAGGCGAACCAAGGCTGCCAGATGACGATGCCGGTGAAAAACAGCAGCGGGATCAGCACCACCAGCGACCAGAACAGGTATTTCTGGCCGATGTTGTATTTGCCGATCTTGGGCAGGGTCACCGGCTCGTTGCGCAGGATGCGGGGCAGGTATTTTTTCCATTCCCGGTCCGCGGCGGTGATGCGGTTGTCCGCCGCGAGCCGCAGCGCGAAGGCGGTAAAGGAGAGCAGCAGTACCACGCCGATGAAGGGGTGCAGGATGCGATTCCAGGTGCCGCCGCCCAGCAGGTTGCTCAGGAAGAAGAACGCTGGATGGAACAACGCCAGGCCGGAGATCGCCAACAAAATGAAGGTGATGGCGATCACCCAGTGATTGGCGCGATCCCGCGGCGAATAGCGGGGAACGATGGGTGCGCTCATGATGTGTGCTCCTTGTCCTCTTCGACCTCATTGGGGCCGGCGGTGACGTAATGGAAGAAGCCGGCGAGCACCGCGAGCCCCAGACCCAGGCTGGCCAGGGGCTTGGTGATGCCCTTCCACAGGGACACCAGCGGACTGATGCCCGGATCCTTGGGCAGGCCGTGGTAGAGCTCCGGCCGGTCGGCATGCTGTAGTACATACATGACGTGGGTGCCGCCCACGCCCGGCGGATCGTACAGGCCGGCATTCTGGAAGCCGCGCGACTTGAGATCGGCGATGCGTTCTTCGGCGTGATGGATCATGTCCTCCTTGGCGCCGAAGACGATGGCACCGGTGGGGCAGGTTTTCACGCAGGCGGGTTCCAGTCCCACCGCCACCCGATCCGAGCACAAGGTGCATTTGTAGGCCTTGCCGTCCTGCTTCGACAGGCGCGGGATGTTGAAGGGGCAGCCCGCGATGCAGTAGCCGCAGCCGATGCAGTTTTCCTCATGGAAATCCACGATGCCATTGGCGTATTGCACGATGGCGCCGGGCGAGGGGCAGGCCTTGAGGCAGCCCGGATCGGCGCAGTGCATGCAGCCATCCTTGCGGATCAGCCACTCCAGCCGGCCCGCCTGCACTTCCACTTCCGAGAAGCGCATCACGGTCCAGGACTGGGCGGTGAGGTCCATGGGATTGTCATAGACGCCCACGTTGTGGCCGATTCCGTCGCGCAGATCGTTCCACTCCATGCAGGCCACCTGACAGGCCTTGCAGCCAATGCATTTGGAAATGTCGATCAGCTTGGCCACCTGAGTGGTGGCGCCGCGCACCGAGGGCGAGGGCGTGGTGGTGGCCGAGCGGGCTTTGATGTCTAGGGATTGCAGTGCCATGGCCGCCTCCTCATACCTTCTCGATGTTTACCAGGAAGGACTTGAACTCCGGCGTCTGAGTGTTGGCGTCGCCGACGAAGGGCGTCAGGCTGTTGGTGATATAGCCGTTCTTAGCCAAGCCCATGAAGCCCCAGTGGATGGGCACGCCTACCGTGTGCACCTTTTTGCCGTCCACATCGAGGGTGCGTAAGCGCTTGGTGACCACCGCCACCGCGACGATGAAGCCGCGGTTGGATTTCACCCGCACGTGGTCGCCGGCCTTGATGCCTTTCTGTCTGGCCAGCTCCTCGTCGATTTCCACGAACTGCTCCGGCTGCACGATCGCGTTCAATTTCACGTGCTTGGTCCAGAAGTGGAAGTGCTCGGTGAGGCGATAGGTGGTGCAGACATAGGGGAACTGGTCCGGCTTGCCGAAGCTGTTCCAGTCCTCCTTAAACACCCGTGCCGCCGGGTTGGAACGCGCCCGCTCGTTCTTGGGATGCAGCGGGTTGTTGGGCAGCGGCGACTCCATCGGCTCATAGTGCTCGGGGAAGGGGCCCTCCGCCATTTTGTCGACGGCGAAGAAGCGCGCTACGCCTTCGGGGTTCATGATGAAGGGGCCCATGCCCTCTTCCGGCGCGGAGTCCGGTTTGAAGTCGGGAATGTCGGAGCCGCTCCACTTGCCGCTGGACGCATCCCAGGCGATGAGCTTGCGCCTCGGATCGTAGGGCTTGCCGCTGAGGTCGCAGGACGCGCGGTTGTAGAGGATACGGCGGTTGGCCGGCCAAGCGAAGGCCCAGTTCAGCGTCTGACCGATGCCAAAGGGGTCCGAGTTGTCGCGCCGCGCCATCAAATTGCCCTTCTCCGACCAGGCGCCGGAGAAAATCCAGCAGCCGCAGGCAGTGGAGCCATCGTCGCGCAACTCGGCGAAGCCGTTCAGCTGTTCACCGGCCTTCACCAAGATTTTGCTTGGATCCTTTGGATCGGTCACATCCTTCAGCGCCTTGCCGGAGAACTCCTTGGCCAGTTCATCAGGCGCCGGCGCGTGCGGTTGACGATACTTCCAGGTGAGGTTGAGGATGGGGTCGGGGAAGGCGCCGCCTTCCTTCTGGTACAGCTCGCGCAGCTTGAGGAAGATGCCGGCCAGGATTTCCTGGTCGCTCTTGGCGTCGCCTGGCGGCTCGGCGGCTTTCCAATGCCACTGCAAGACGCGGCTGGAGCTGACCAGGGAGCCGTCTTCCTCGGCGAAACAGGTGGAAGGCAGGCGGAACACTTCGGTCTGGATCTTGCTTGGATCGACGTCGTTGTATTCGCCGTGGTTCTGCCAGAACTCGGAGGTTTCCGTGGCCAGCGGATCGATGATCACGAGATATTTCAGCTTGGCCAGCGAGCTGGCAACTTTGACCTTGCACGGTGCCGAGGCCAGCGGATTGAAGCCCTGGCAGATATAGCCGTTGACCTTACCCTGGTTCATGTTTTCGAACACCTGCAGGATGTCGTAGCCCTTGTCGAGCTTGGGCAGCCAGTGGTAGCACCAGTCGTTTTCCGCCGTTGCGGCGTCGCCGTACCACGCCTTCATGGTGCTGACGAAGAACTTGCCGTAGTTCTGCCAGTAGGACAGCTGGCCGGGCCGCAGCGGCTTCAAGGCTCGCTTCTCGATGTAAGTCTTGTAGTCCTGCTCCGCGTCACCGGGAAGGGTCATGTAGCCCGGCAGCAGATTGGACAGCAGGCCCAGATCGGTAAGCCCCTGGATGTTGGAGTGGCCTCTGAGCGCATTCATGCCGCCGCCCGCCACGCCGATGTTGCCCAGCAGCAGCTGCACCATGGCGGCGGTGCGGATCATCTGCGAGCCCTGGGAGTGTTGGGTCCAGCCTAAGGCGTACAGGATGGTCATGGCCTTGTCGGGTCTGGAAGTCTCCGCGATCATCTCGCAGATCTTCAGGAAGTCATCCTTGGGCGTGCCGCAGATGCGCGACACCATGTCCGGCGTGTAACGCGAGTAGTGCCTTTTCAGCAATTGATAAACGCAGCGCGGATGTTCCAGGGTCGGGTCGGTGATGACGTAGCCGTCCTTGCCGATCTGGTAGCCCCAGGTGGACTTGTCATAGCTGCGCTTTTCCGGGTTGTAGCCGGAGTAGATGCCATCCTCGAAGGCGAACTCCTCCTTCACCAGGAAAGTGAAGTCGGTGTAGTTCTTGACGTACTCGTGGTGGATCTTGTCGTGCGAGAGCAGGTAGTTGATCACGCCGCCGAGGAAGGCAATGTCCGAACCGGCGCGGATCGGTGCGTAGAAATCCGCCACTGCCGCCGAGCGGGTGAAGCGGGGATCCACCACCACCAGCTTGGCGCCGCGTCTCGCCTTGGCTTCCGTCACCCATTTGAACCCGCAGGGATGGGCCTCGGCGGCATTGCCACCCATGATTAAGATCAGGTCGGCATTCTTGATGTCGACCCAGTGATTGGTCATCGCACCGCGGCCAAACGTCGGGGCAAGACTTGCCACCGTCGGGCCGTGTCAGACACGTGCCTGATTGTCGAATGCGAGCATCCCCAGGCTACGCGCGATCTTCTGCGTCAGGTAGCCGGTTTCGTTGCTGGAGGCGGAAGCCGCGAGCATGCCGGTGGTGACCCAGCGGTTCACCGTTTCGCCCTTGTCGTTCTTGGCGATGAAGTTCTTGTCGCGGTCGTCTTTCATCAGTCTGGCGATGCGGGTGAAGGCCTCATCCCACGAGATGCGCTTCCACTCCTTGCTGCCAGGCGCGCGATATTCCGGATGAAGCAGACGGTTTTCGCTGCGCACGAAGTCGAGCAGGCCTGCACCTTTGGGGCACAGAGTGCCGCGATTGACCGGATGGTCCGGATCGCCCTCGATGTGAATGATCTTGCTGTGGGCATTCTTGGATTTGTCGCCCAAGCCGTAGATCAAAATGCCGCAGCCGACTGAGCAATAAGGGCAGGTGTTGCGGGTTTCGGTTGCGCGCGCGAGTTTGAATTCGCGGACCTCGGCCAACGCCGTGCCCGGAGCGAACCCGAGCGCGGCGATGCTGCCGCTGCCCACTCCCGCGGCGCAGATCTTGAAGAACTGGCGCCTGGTGATGTTCATGTTGCCTCCTGTGATTTGACCCGTCTGGTCTTTCTGTCGGACCAGCTTCCTTCATTGTTAGCATGCGTGTCGTTGATTGCAAGCCTTAAATTACGTTTTCACGATGCAAAAAGCAGGCGGCAACCGGCTCCAGTCGAAGAAGGGGCCGGGGTCGGTCTTGCGTCCCGGGGCAATGTCGGCATGTCCGGCGATGTCGCGGATGGGATGGGTGGCGGCCAGGGCCGGCAGCAGGTGGGAGAGCGCGGTGTACTGGGCGTCGGTGAAGGGTTCGAAGTCGCTGCCTTCCAGCTCGATGCCAATGGAGAAATCGTTGCAGCGCTCCCGCCCGCGAAAGCAAGAGACCCCCGCGTGCCAGGCGCGGTCATGGGTGGAAACGAACTGAACCAGCTCGCCGTCTCGGCGAATGAGGAAATGGGCGGATACGCGCAGATCACGCAGGGCTTCGTAATAAGGGTGGGCGGCGCAGTCGAGGCGGTTGGTGAAAAGCTCCAGGATGCCGGGGCCGCCGTATTCTCCCGGCGGCAGGCTGATGTTGTGGATCACCACCAGGGTGACGGCTTCGCCGGGCGGGCGGGCGTCGAAATTAGGCGAAGGCACCCGCTTGACACCCTCGATCCAGCCGCCGGCGTCGAGGCGCAAGAGGCTCAAGGTTCCTCCTGGGGAGGTGAGGCCAGCGCCGCGTCGAGGGCCGCACGCAAGGCCTCTGCTGTGAGCTCGCTACGGAGCGCGGCATGAAAATGCCCATCCCGATACAGGAACAAGGCGGGCAGATGAAACAGGTCGAAGGCGCGGGCAAGGGCGGTGGCCTGCTGTACGTCCACTTTGTAGCAGGTCACCCGCCCTGCGAGCGCGTGGGAGAGCAGGCGTTCCGCCACGCGGCAGGCGCCACAGTCGGGACTCGAAAACAACACCAGGGCAGGCCCGGGCGTGGCAGCGAGACGCTGGTGATAGTCAAACTCGGTGAGTGAAGGGAGCATCGCCCCAAGTATAATGCGCTCCTCCACGATCCACGGAAAACAGACATGGTTCTCCTCCAATTGCTGGTTGCGCTGTTGGTGATTCTCGTCGCGGCGGAAGTGTTCACCAATGCCCTGGAGCACTTGGGGGAGCGGCTGCGTATATCCGAAGGCGTCACCGGCTCGGTGTTCGCCGCGGTGGGCACTGCCCTGCCGGAAACCCTGGTGCCCCTGCTCGCCATTTTCGCTGGCACCGCGAACCAGAAGCTGAACGAGGAGATCGGTGTGGGTGCCATCCTCGGCGCGCCGCTGATGCTCTCCACCCTGTCCCTGTTCCTGATGAGTGTGGCCGTGCTCAAGCGGCGGGGGCCGCGGGGGCATTTGACGCCGGAGCGCACGGGGCTTGCCCGTGATCTCAATTTCTTTCTGATGGCCTTTGCCCTGGCGGCGGTGGCCCTGTTCGTGCCCCATGATCTGCCGGTGGTGCGGGTGACCCTGGCGGCGGTGATGGTCATGATTTATTTCGTCTATCTCATGCTCACCTTCCGCGCCTCGGCCAAACTAGTGGAAGACGGCCACGGCACCGAGGCCCATGAGAAGATGTTTCTCGCGCGGCTCGGGCTGCCTGAGAATTTGCTGGTGATCCTGCTGCAACTGGCCCTGGGGCTTGGCTTGCTCATCGCCGGTGCCAAGGGCTTCATCCACGGCGTGGAGGAGGCTTCCCGGCTGATGGGCTGGTCGCCCCTGCTGCTCTCCCTGATGATCATCCCCATCGCCACCGAGCTGCCGGAGAAGGTGAACAGCATCCTCTGGATCCGCCGCCACAAGGACACCCTCGCCTTCGGCAACATCACGGGCGCCATGGTGTTCCAGGGCACCCTGCTGCCCGCCATCGGCATTACGCTTACGCCCTGGGCGCCGGAGCGGGCGGTGCTTGCCGGCGTCATCATCACCTTCGTCGCCGCCCTCTGGCTGCGTCTCATGCTCACCCGCGGCCAGTTGCGCCTGTGGCATCTGTGGCTGAACGGGCTGCTCTACGCGACTTACCTCGCCATCGCCCTGGTCTAAAGCACGGTCTCGCTGTGCCGCTACTGTCTCCGTGCGCAACGACCGGAGGCAGGCATGGCCAGTAATCCCCTGACCGACCTGGAACTGGACCGCCCTGGCATGGACGCCGCAGGCTGGCGGCGGTCCCTTTCCAATCATCTCGTCTATAGCATCGGCAAGGATCCCCTCACCGCCACCCAGCGCGACTGGTTCTACACCGCGGCGGCGGCGGTGCGCGAGCGGCTCATCGAGCGCTGGATGGAAACCATGCGCAGCTATTACCGCGCCGATACCAAGCGCGTGTACTACCTGTCCATGGAATTCCTCATGGGCCGCACCCTCATGAACAGCGTGCTCAACATGGGCTGTGAGCCGGCCTTCCGCACGGCGGTGGAAAACCTGGGCCTGGATCTCGCCGCCATCCGCGAAATCGAACACGACGCGGCCCTGGGCAACGGCGGGCTAGGGCGGCTCGCGGCGTGTTTTCTCGATTCCATGGCCACCTTGGGGCTGCCGGGCTATGGCTACGGCATCCGCTACGAGTACGGGATGTTCACCCAGAAGATCGAGAACGGCTGCCAGGTGGAGCATCCGGACAACTGGCTGCGCTACGGCAACCCCTGGGAATTTCCGCGGCCGGAGGTGCTCTATCAGGTGAAATTCCATGGCCGGGTGGTGGAGTACGCCGATGCCGAGGGGCGGTTACGCCACCACTGGGTGGACACCGACGACGTGATGGCCATGGCCTACGACACCCCCATCCCGGGCTATGCCACCGAGACGGTGAACAACATGCGCCTGTGGGCGGCCAAGGCCACGCGCGACTTCGACCTGGGCTACTTCAACGAGGGCAACTACATCAAGGCGGTGGAGGAGAAGAACGAGTCGGAGAATCTCTCCAAGGTACTCTATCCCGACGACACCACGGAAATGGGCCGGGAGCTTAGGCTCAAGCAGCAGTATTTCTTCGTCTCGGCTTCGCTACAGGACATCCTGTTCCGCTACGCCAAGCACCACGAGGGATTCGACGCGCTGCCGGACAAGGTGGCGATCCAGCTCAACGATACCCATCCCGCGATCGCCATCGCGGAATTGATGCGCATCTTGGTGGATGGCCACGGACTCGATTGGGACCATGCCTGGGACATCACGCGCCGGGTGTTTTCCTACACCAACCACACCTTGATGCCGGAGGCGCTGGAGACCTGGCCGGTGCCCCTGTTCGAGCGGGTGCTGCCACGTCATCTGCAGATCATCTACGAGATCAACCACCGCTTCCTGCGCGAAGTCACCCATCGCCATCCCGGCGATCACGCGCTTTTGCGGCGCGTCTCGCTGATCGAGGAGTCTAGTCCGAAGCGGGTGCGCATGGCCCATCTGGCCATGGTGGGTTGCCACAAGGTCAACGGCGTGGCGGCCATCCACACCGAACTGATGCGCCAGACCATCTTCGCGGATTTCCATCGGCTATGGCCCGACAAAATCGTCAACGTCACCAACGGCATCACGCCGCGCCGCTGGCTCAACCAGGCCAACCCGGACTTGGCGCGTCTGATCTGCGCGCGCATCGGCAATGGCTGGCTCAAGGATCTTGAGCAGCTCAAACGCCTGGAGCCCCTGGCCGAGGATGCGGCCTTCCGCCAAGCCTTCGGTGCGGTGAAGCAGGCCAACAAGAGGCGGCTCGCAGAGGCGATTGCGCAGCGTCTGGGCATCGCGGTGAATCCCGACAGCCTGTTCGACGTGCAGGTGAAACGCATCCACGAATACAAACGGCAGCTGCTCAACTTGCTGCACGTGATCACGTTGTACAACCGCATTCGCGCTCATCCCAGTGGGGATCACCTGGCGCGCACTGTGATCTTCGGCGGCAAGGCGGCGCCCGGCTATCGCATGGCCAAGCAAATCATCCGCTTGATCAACGACGTGGCGGATGTGGTCAACCACGATCCGCTGGTGGCGGATCGCCTCAAGGTGGTGTTCATCCCCAACTACGACGTTTCCACTGCCCAGGACATCATTCCCGCCGCCGAGCTATCAGAACAGATCTCCACCGCCGGCACCGAGGCCTCCGGCACCGGCAACATGAAGCTCGCGCTCAATGGAGCGCTTACCATCGGCACCCTGGATGGCGCCAACATCGAGATCCGCAACGAAGTGGGGGCGGAGAACATCTTCATCTTTGGCCTGGACACCGAAGGCGTGACGGCGCTGCGGGCCGCAGGACATGACCCCTGGTGGCATTATCGGGAGAATGCCGAGCTGCGTCAGGTGCTGGATATGATCCGCGACGGCTTCTTTTCACCCGAAGAGCCGGCGCGCCACCGCGTCATCTTCGATGCCCTCACCACGGGGGGCGATCCTTTCCTGCTTTTAGCCGACTATGCCGACTACGTGGCCCGCCAGCAGGAAGTGGAGCGAGTGTATCGAAACCGGGACGAATGGCTGCGTCGCGCGGTGCTCAACGTGGCGCGCATGGGACGTTTTTCCGCGGACCGCAGCATCCGCGAATACGCCGAGGTGATCTGGAACGTGAAGCCGGTGCGGCCGCGGCGGCGGCCGCGGCGCTGAATCAATCGATGCCCAGACGCTCCAGTCGGTAGCGCAGGGCGCGGAAGGTGATGCCCAAGAGCTTGGCCGCTGCGGTCTTGTTGTAGCGGGTCTTTTCCAGCGCTTCCAGGATGGCTTCCTTTTCCATGCGGTCGAGATATTCCTGCAGTGGCCATTTCGCGCCGGGTTCCCGCGCCGTGTCTTCCAGTGCCGCTTCCGGCACCGAGAGATAGAGATCCTCGCGGCCGATTTCGCTGCCCGGGCACAGGGCGAGCGCCCGTTCCAGGATGTTTTCCAGCTCGCGCACGTTGCCCGGGAAGCTGTAGTCCTTAAGCGCGGCCACGGCGGCCTCGCTGAGGCGCGGCGCCGGCACACCGCTTTGCGCCGCCAGCCGCGCGAGGATCGCCTCGGCCATGCCCGGGATGTCCTCACGCATTTCCCTGAGTGCCGGCATCCTGACCTCGATCACGTTCAGCCGGTAATAAAGGTCCTGGCGAAAGCGGCCACTCTCCACCAGCCCCGAGAGATTCTGGTGGGTGGCGCTGATGATGCGCACATCGACGGGATCCTCTTGTGTTGCGCCCAGCTTGCGCACGCGTTTTTCCTGGATGGCGCGCAAAAGCTTCACCTGCATGGGAAGGGGCAGGTCGGCCACCTCGTCCAGGAACAGGGTGCCACCGTTGGCGGCCTGGAAAAAGCCCTCGCGGTCCGCATCGGCGCCGGTGAAGGCCCCTTTCTTGTAGCCAAAAAACTCGCTTTCCACGAGATTTTCGGGAATGGCGCCACAGTTGACGGCCACGAAGGGTTTGTCCCGCCGGTTGCTGCGTTCGTGGATGAGGCGCGCGGCCAGTTCCTTGCCGCTACCAGACTCGCCCGTGATGTGCACCGGCGCCTGACTGCGCGCGAGCTTGTCTAGCAAAGCACGCACGTGTTGGATGGCGGGGGAGCTGCCCAGCAGGGTGCGTGGCGCAGCCGCCTCGGAAGCTTTCTCCGGCACCTTGAGCGCCGACTTGATCAGGGCTCGCAACTGTTCCAGGGAGACCGGCTTGGAAAGGTAGTCGAAGGCGCCTGCCTTGAGCGCGGCGACGGCATTCTCGGCGCTGCCGAAGGCGGTGATCACGGCCACCGGCAACTGGGGATGGTGCTGGCCGATGTGCTGCACCAGCTCTAGGCCGGTGCCGTCCGGCAGGCGCATGTCTGTGAGACAGAGGTCGAACCATTGCTCGGCGAGCAGCTTCTTCGCCGCTGCCACGGTCATGGCTCGCTGGGGTTCTAGGCCCATGCGCAGCAGGGTGAGTTCCAACAGTTCGAGCAAGTCCGCCTCGTCGTCCACGATCAGGACGCGGGGCGTCGTGGAGCCGGCGGGGCGCTGGGGACGTTTCACCAAGGTTCTTCCTTGCCGCAGATGCGGAACTGGCCGCCGGGGGCCAGCTCAATGTAATCCAGACTGGCCTGGTTCGCTTCGGCGAGCTGGCGCGCGATGTACAGCCCTAGGCCAGTACCCGTGCTCTCCGTGGTGAAGAAGGGCTCGAATAGATGGGCCTGGTCTGCGGGGGGGACGCCCGGCCCATCATCTATGACATCCAATTGTACAACACCGGCATGCAAACCCCGGCTGCCCACCAGGCGGATGCTGCCAGCGCGCTTCAATCCATGGCGCCAGGCATTGCGGCACAAGTTCCACAGGATCTGGTGCAGGTGATAGCGGTCGAAGGCGAGCTTAAGCTCGGGCTCGCATTCCACCGAGAAAGTTTCCCGCGGAATCTTCTCCACCTGCGCGAACTCGTCGGCAAAGCCCGCAAGATAGGGCGCAAGCGCGATGGGCTCGGGATTGCTGCGGTCCTTACGGTTCAGTTGCAGGATGTCTTGCACCATGCGATCCAGCCGGAAGGTGTTGTCGCGGATGATGTCCAGCAGCCGGCGCGCTGTGGCATCATGCTCACCGTCTTCTTGCAAAAGCTGGGTGGCGTGGGCGATGGCGGACAGGGGATTGCGAATCTCGTGGGCGATGTTCGCGGTGAGCCGGCCCAATGCCGCCAGCTTCAACTGCTGCGCCTGCGCCTGGGCACGGCTCATGTCCTCGAGAAAAATCACTGCTCCCAGGCGCTTGTCGCCGCGCACCGGCACGAAGCGCACGCGGAAGGGGCGCGTCTTAGCCGCGCGCAGGGGCAGCAGATCGATGTCGCTGCTTTCCCGCCAGGTGCCGAAATGGCGCGCCACTTCCGGCGCATAGCGCGTCAGGGTCACCGCACCGCGCGGGCCGGGTAGAGGCCCGAGGATGCGTTCTGCTTGGGGATTGACTTGCCGTACATGGCCTTCCCCATCCACCACGATCACGCCATCCTGCATGTCCTGGATCACCAGCTGGTTCACCAGGTCCAGGTTGGCCAGATCGAGACCACGCTGGCGGGCCAGTTCCTCGGTGAGATAGAGTCGCTTGCCCAAATATTGGGCGAGCCCCGCCACCGCGAAGAAGCTCACGGACAGCAACGCTGTCTGAAAGTATTCTGCGCTGCCGTCGCTCTTCCAGGACCAGACGGTCTGCTCCGTGAGCAGGGCGAGGGTTGCCACCGCCGCATGGAACATGGCCAGCCGCCCCTGGGCCACCAGGCTGGAGGCCGCCAGCGTGATGAGTAGCATGAGCCCCAGGCCGCTTGCCATACCGCCGCTGGCGAACATCAGCACAGCGATCAAGACCACGTCCGCCAGCACCTGCACCGACAGCTGCAGCTCGAAGCGTGGCCAGCGGTTGTGCGTGGTCACCATCAGCACGCCGCCGAATAGGATATAGAGCAGGCTGGCCGCCACGAACAGCGTCGGGTGATAGCGCCCGATCAGGATCTGCTCGCCCAAAAGCAGGTGGGCGAGCAGGATCACCCCGGCCACGATCAGCCGGTATAGGTTGAAATAATGCAGGGACTGCCAGTAAGTGTCGCTGACGCGCGGCGGGCGGGCAGAAGCGTCGGGCCACATGGGGCGCAGGCTATTTCCGGCGGGCCTGGCGATGCTCGTCGCAGCAGAAGAATTCGCCGCCGCTGAAAATGGCCTCGCTGCGCGGCGTATTCACGCCGCACACCACGCAGCGCACCATGTCTTCCGCTTGAGCTAGCGGTGCCTGGCCCGGCGCGGGCGGTGCCTTGAGGCTACGGTAATAATTCTTGATGAACAGATAGAGAAGGAAGAGACCGACCAGGAGAATGAGCAGGCGCATGGAACCAATCCGGTGACCGCCCGGCAGGCGGAGCGAGCCAGGGCATCATAGCATCTTTGCTGTGGCCCAGGCGGTCCACGGCAGACACGCCAGCCCCACGCGGGGTGGGCCTTGCGCGCCATCACGACCGCTGGAAGCCAGCGCCACGCGAAGGCAGTGGCCGGTCAAATGGAATTTGGTCGGGGTGAGAGGATTCGAACCTCCGACTCCTGCGTCCCGAACGCAGTACTCTACCAGGCTGAGCTACACCCCGTTTTTGATGGCATTGGCCTGCTGCACCGCCGTGCTTCGTGGCTGCCCTAATGATTCCGGGAAACCGCGAAAGCTGCCAATTCTAGCAGGGTCTGCTTGTAATTTGAATCCGGCAGGTGGGCAATCGCGGCGCAGGCGGCGTCCGCCTCGCGGCGGGCGGCCGTTAGCGTGTAGTCCAGGGCGCCGGTTTCCCGGATGGCGGCGGAAACTGCGGCGAAGTCCTCGAGCCCGCCCTGCTCGATGGCGCGGCGCACCAGCGCCGCCTGCTCGGCGTTGCCTTGCCGCATGGCATAGATGAGTGGCAGGGTGGGTTTGCCCTCGGCGAGGTCGTCACCCAGGTTCTTGCCGATCTCGTCTTGTTGCCCGGAGTAGTCCAACACGTCGTCGATGAGCTGGAAGGCGGTGCCCAGATGCATGCCATAGGCGGCCATCGCCCCCTCGTCGGCCGGGTCGGCGTCCCCCAGTACCGCCCCAAGGCGGCAAGCCGCCTCGAACAGTTTGGCCGTCTTGTAGCGGATGACCTGGAGATAGCGTTCCTCGTCGATGTCCGGGTCATGACAGTTCATGAGCTGGAGCACCTCGCCCTCGGCGATGACGTTGGTCGCGTCGGAGAGGATTTCCATGACACGGTGGCTGCGCACGCCCACCATCATCTGGAAAGCCCGAGAATAGAGAAAATCACCCACCAGCACGCTGGCGGCGTTGCCGAACAACGCATTGGCGGTTTCCCGGCCGCGGCGTAGGCTGGATTCGTCCACCACGTCGTCATGGAGCAGAGTCGCTGTGTGGATGAATTCCACCACTGCCGCGAGGTCGTAATGCTGGTCGCCCTGGTAGCCGAAGGCACCTGCGGAGAGCAGCACCAGGGCGGGGCGCAGACGTTTACCGCCGCTGGCAATGATGTATTCCGAGACCTGGCGGATCAGCACCACATCGGAATGCAGGCGCTGGCGGATCACCGCGTCCACGCGCTGCATGTCCGCTTCGATGAAGCGGCGAATTTGCGTAAGTTGCACGAAATGGGCCAAAAAATAAACGTGTATGGTAGGGAGTTGCCGTGCCTGCGGTCAAGGCAAGGATCCGGCTCACGACGCGCCGCCGCCCGGGGCGGCTGGTGTCTTGTTGTCAACAAATCGAACTGCCCGGTTTCGTGGCACATAGACTGTCCGCTTGTTCCCTGTGGGAAGGTATCCCACAGTCAGGTGCCGCGGCGGACCTACGCGGCAGTCTGCAACTTGGGTTTGAGCAACTGCCCTTGGGCATTGTAGCGAGCCAGGCAGCGTGGGCCGTGGAAGAGGGCGATCCTTCCATCCAAGTCACGGTGCACCTGCACCTTCACCTTGACGTCATGCATGCGGTGAGGGTCGGTGGGGATTTGCAACCTCATCCCCTCGAAGGCCACACAGGTGGAGCTTCGGCCGCCGCTACGCGGCTTAACCTGCTGGCGCAGGTTAGCCTGTGCTGAAACTGCGTTTTCCTTGCCGCCTCTTGCGAAAGCCGTCCCCACCGCCAGCCTCCATAGGCTTCCTCAAATCGCATCTTCCGTATCGCCTGTCACACTTCCATCCGTCTCATCAGGCACCTCCTCGGTACCCAATAAAACCGGACAACCCACGTGCTACAAGTCCGGACAGTTTATTTGCTCTCTACACCTCTACACTGGTGTCTTTGACCAAGCAGGGGATTTTCGGTAAAATCCCCCGTTTTCCGAAATGGATTGATGGAGATTTCCATGTATGCGGTCGTAAAAACCGGTGGCAAGCAGTATCGCGTGGCCCCCGGCGAGAAACTCAAAGTAGAACAGATACCGGCAGACATTGGCAGCGAAGTGGTGCTGGATCAGGTGCTCATGCTCGCCGATGGTGACAAGGTGACCGTTGGCAACCCCGTCGTTCCCGGCGCAAGCGTGCGGGCCAAGGTGCTGGCCCATGGCCGGTACCCCAAGGTCAAGATCTTCAAACTGCGTCGGCGCAAGCATTACCAGAAGCACCAGGGGCATCGCCAAAACTACACCGAGCTCCAGATTGAGAGCATCGCAGCCTAACGAGGTAAACCATGGCACACAAGAAAGCAGGCGGCAGTTCCCGCAACGGTCGCGACTCCGAATCGAAACGCCTGGGGGTGAAGCGCTATGGCGGCCAGGTGGTGAACGCGGGCGAGATCATCGTGCGCCAGCGGGGCACCCGTTTCCATCCCGGCGAGAACGTGGGCATGGGCAAGGACCACACCTTGTTCGCCAAGGTGGCGGGCAAGGTCCAGTTCGCCACCAAGGGCGCCCTGAAACGGCACGTGGTGAGCATTGAGCCCATCGCCTGATTGTCAGCCGACGCTTGTACATGACGGGAGAGGCCCTATCTTGCGAGATAGGGCCTCTTGCTTTTTTGTCCGGCCGCGTTTTCGTTCGCCGTAAGTCCAGTCATGAAATTCATCGACGAAGCCATTATCCGGGTCCAGGCGGGCAAGGGCGGCGACGGCTGTGCCTCGTTCCGGCGCGAGAAATTCATCCCTAAAGGCGGGCCCGATGGCGGCGACGGCGGGCGCGGCGGCAGCGTGTATGCCGTGGCAGACCGCAACATCAACACCCTGATCGATTACCGCTACCAGCGCTTGCACAAGGCCCAAAACGGCGAGCCGGGCCGCGGCTCGGACCAGTACGGCGCGTCCGGCGCCGACATCGTGTTACGCATGCCGGTGGGCACGGTGATCACCGATCTTAACACCGGCGAGCTGGTGGCCGACCTCACCGAGGATGGTCAACGCGCCTTGTTGGCGAAGGGGGGGCAGGGGGGCTTGGGCAACCTGCATTTCAAGTCCAGCACGAACCGCGCACCGCGGCAGTTCACCCGCGGTGAACCCGGGCAGGAGCGGCAGCTCAAGCTGGAGCTCAAGGTATTGGCGGACGTGGGTCTGCTCGGCTTGCCCAATTCAGGCAAATCCACCTTCATCCGCGCCGTTTCGGCAGCGCGTCCCAAGGTGGCGGATTATCCCTTCACCACTTTGCATCCCAACCTGGGCGTGGTGCGGGTGGACATGAAACGCAGCTTCGTCATTGCCGACATCCCTGGTCTCATCGAAGGTGCGGCGCAAGGGCATGGGCTGGGCCACCAGTTTCTGCGCCATTTACAGCGCACCCGTCTGCTGCTGCACATCGTCGATCTGGCACCTTGCGACCCCAACGTGGATCCGGCGCGCGATGCGCGCGCCATCGTCGAGGAACTACGCAAATACGATGCGGCGCTGTACGCGAAACCCCGCTGGCTGGTGCTCAACAAGATCGATTTGATTCCGCAGCACGAGCGGCAGGCACGCATCGATGCCTTCTTGCAAGCCTTCGGGTGGGAGGGGCCGTGGTTTGCCATCGCTGCCATCAGTGGCGAGGGTTGTGACCAGGTGATTCATGCCGTGGCCGAGTATCTGGAACGGGAACGGGCGGCGTCCACGTCCGCGTAGGCGCGCCTGAGGGTTGATCGCTACGACGCTAGGCACGATCTCTTGCATCGAAGGCCCGGGCCGGGCCCTTGGATAATCTGGGATAATGCGTCTCATGCCATCCATCCTCGCCAAATCCCGCTGTCTGGTCGTGAAAGTGGGCAGCAGTCTGGTCACCAACGAGGGCCAGGGACTGGACACCCAGGCCATCGCCCACTGGGCGGACCAGATTGCACGCCTCAAGGAAATGGGTAAGCAGGTGTTGCTGGTGTCCAGCGGTGCCATCGCCGAAGGGATGCAACGGCTCGGCTGGAAGAAGCGGCCGCATGCTCTGCATGAGCTGCAGGCGGCGGCGGCGGTCGGGCAGATGGGCCTGGTGCAGGTCTATGAAACCTGCTTCCGCAAGCACGGTCTGCATACGGCGCAGGTGCTGCTGACCCACGAGGATCTCGCCGATCGCGCCCGCTATCTCAATGCCCGCTCGACGCTGCGCACGTTGCTTGCGCTCAACGTCATTCCAGTCATCAACGAGAACGACACGGTAGTCACCGAAGAAATCAAGTTCGGCGACAACGATACCCTGGGCGCGCTGGTGACCAATCTGGTGGAAGCCGACGCTCTGGTCATCATGACCGACCAAAAGGGGCTCTACTCTGCCGATCCGCGCAAGGATCCCCACGCGCGCCTGATTCAGGAGGCACGGGCCGGGGATCCGGAGCTGGAGAAGATGGCGGGCGGGGCGGGCAGTGCCATCGGCCGCGGCGGCATGCTCACCAAGGTGCTGGCCGCGAAGCGGGCGGCGCGCAGCGGAGCCCACACGGTAATCGCCTGGGGCCGCGAGCCGGACGTGCTGGTCCGTCTGGCCAAGGGCGAGTTGATCGGAACGCAGCTCTTGGCCGACGAAACCAACAAGGTGGCAGCACGCAAGAAGTGGCTGGCGGACCATCTCCAGGTGCGTGGGCGGCTGGTGTTGGATGCGGGCGCGGTGCGTGCCCTGGTGGAAGAGGGTAAGAGCCTTTTGCCCATCGGTGTGGTGGAGGCTTCCGGCGATTTCGGCCGCGGCGAGGTGGTGGCCTGTGTCGATGAGGCAGGGCGCGAGATCGCGCGCGGCTTGGCCAACTACGACGCCAGCGAGACCCGCCGCATTTTGCGCCAGCCTTCCAGCCGCATCGAAGCCATTCTCGGTTACGTGGACGAACCCGAGCTCATCCACCGGGACAATCTCGTTCTCCTGTGATGGACGGCCGCATCGAAATCGTCGAGGGCGATATCACCCGGCTGGCGGTGGATGCCATCGTCAACGCCGCTAACACGAGCTTGCTGGGCGGCGGCGGGGTGGACGGCGCCATTCATCGCGCCGCCGGCCCAGAGCTGCTCGATGCATGCAAGAAACTGCACGGCTGTCCCACCGGCGAAGCACGCCTTACGCCCGGCTTCCGTTTGCCCGCACGCTTCGTGATTCACACCGTGGGCCCCATCTGGCACGGCGGTGACCGGAATGAGGATGTCTTGTTGGCGAGCTGTTACCGGGAAAGCATGCGGCTGGCCCACGAGAAAGGGTTGAAAACCATTGCGTTTCCCGCCATTTCCACCGGCGCCTATGGCTTTCCTCTGGCGCGCGCTACGGCGATCGCCGTGCGCGAGGTGCGAGCGGCGCTAGACGACTATCCCGAGATCGAAAAAGTCTATTTCGTCTGCTTCAGCGAGCGCGCATGCCGTGCCTACGCGGCGGCGCTCGCCAGTTCCTGAACGTGGGCGGCGGCGCTCAATGCCAGCGCCCTCAGATCGTAGCCGCCTTCCAGCGTGGAGACCACGCGGCCGGCGCAGGTGGCCGCGGCGATGGCCAGCACCTCGCGCGTAAGCCAAGCGAAATCTGCTTCCACGAGCATGAGCCCGGCAAGGGGGTCGTCGCGATGGGCATCGAAACCCGCCGAGATCAGAATCAGTTGCGGCGCGAAGCGCGCCAGCGCCGGCAGGCCCACGGTTTCCCAGACATGGCGAAAGCCCCGGCCATCGGTGCCGGCCGGCAAGGGCATGGGAAGGATGTGCGCGTTGCCGGAATGCGCCCCGCTGAAGGGGTAGAAAGGATGTTGGAAGCTGGAGGCGAGAAGCACCCGGGGATCGTCGTGGAAGATCTCCTCGGTGCCATTGCCGTGGTGCACGTCGAAATCCACGATGGCCACGCGCGTCAGACCGTGCGCGGTGAGGGCATGGGCGGCACCCACCGCGACGTTGTTGAAGATACAAAAGCCCATTGCTCGCTCCCGGCAGGCGTGATGGCCGGGCGGCCGCACGGCGCAGAAGGCGTTGGTGAGCTCGCCGCGCACAACACCGTCCACGGCAGCCACTACGGCCCCCGCGGCGTGGCGCGCGGCGATGAGGGAATGGGGGTTGAGGGCGGTGTCCGGATCCAGGGCGACGAGCCCCGTTTCCGGTGAAGCGGCGATGATGCGACGCAAATAGGCGGGCGCATGCACCCGCAAAAGCTGCTCGTCCTCCGCTGCTGGTGCATCGAGCTTGAGCAGGCGGTGGGCCAGGCCGGCTGCGGCCAGGGCGTCGGCGATGGCGGAAAGCCGCGCCGGCCGCTCCGGGTGGCCCGACCCCATCTCGTGGCGCCGGCACGCCGGATGGGTGATTAAGGCCGTGGCCATGTTTCCCGCTACTTGAGGCTGCTAAGTCGCTTGCGCGCAATGTCGGCAGCGGGGCTAGTGGGATAGCGCGCTACCAGGTCTTCCAGCGTTTTGCGTGCCGTGGCGCGGTCGCCCAGCTCGGTCTGCGCACTGGCCATGTTGAGCAAGGCATCCGGCACCTTGGCACTGTTGGGATAGAGACTCAAGAGCTTCTGCTGGGCTGCGATGGCAGTCTTGTAGTCACGCAGGGCCGAGTAGGAATTGCCGATCCAGTACTGGGCGTTGGCGGCCAGGGGGCTTGCGGGATAGGTCTTGAGGAAGTTTTCGAAGGCGGCGATGGCGGCCTGGTAGTTGCCGATCTTGAACAGGTTGAAGGCAGCCTCGTATGCCCGGCTCTCTGCGCCCGTGTCGGTGGCGGCGCCAGGCGTGCCAGCGGCAGCCGCCGCCGGTGCCGCTAGCGGGGTCGCACCCGTCTCCAGCTTGCGCAGGCGGTCGTCCAGGTCCACGTACAGATCGCGGCTACGTTTGTCCAACGTTTCCACTGCGTGGCTGTTGACCTCCAACTGGCCGCGCAGCTTGGCGAGTTCCGCCTTCAGACCCTCCACTTGCTGCACCAGATCGATGAGGCCTTGGGCGCGGAGTTGCGCATCGAGCCGGCCGACGCGTTCCTCCAGGGCTTTGAGGTCTTCGCGCAGTTTCTGGTTTTCCTGCGCCAGGGCCTGGATGCGCGCGCGGGCCTCGTCGTCTGAGAACAGGCCCGCCACGGCGGGCACACTGGCACCCAGCATGACCAAAAGCAGCAGCTCGCGCGCGCGGCGTGCCATATCACTCGCCCTGATAGACGATGTCCACGCGCCGGTTCTGGGACCAGCAGGACTCGTCATGGCAGGTGGCGCGGGGTTTTTCCTCGCCGAAGCTCACCGATTCCATCTGGCTTTCCGGCACGCCCAGCACGCTCATCATCTTGCGCACCGCATCGGCCCGGCGCTGACCCAGGGCCAGGTTGTATTCGCGGCTGCCGCGCTCATCGGCATTACCCTGGAGGAATACCTTGGCCGCTTTGTGCTCCAACAGGTAGCGTGCGTGGGCCTCGATGATGGCCTTGTACTCGGGCTTGATGGCGTCGCTATCGTAGTCGAAGTAGATGCTGCGCTTAGACAGGATGTTGTTGGGATCGGTGAGGGGATTCACCGAGGTCGTGGGTGGCACCAAAGGGCGCGCTGCACCTTCGCCGCCAGCAGTGGTAGGCTGGGCGGTGCGATCTTCCACCGCGGCGCGCGGCTGCTCCTTCGCGGGTTCGGTGCTGGCGCAGCCGGCTAGCAGGCTGACCAAGAGTAATCCCAGGCTGAGTCGTTTCATCGTGTGCTCCTTTCGTTTACGTGAAAAAAATCAGGGTTGCGATTTGAGGCGGGGTCCCCATGCCGGTTCACGCACGTCGCCCGCTTCGGTGGTGAGCTTCTGTTTGACCCGGCCGTCGCTGGATACTGCGGCCAGCACCCCTCTGCCACCCTGCTCGCTGGCGTAGAGGATGAGCTTGCCATTGGGGGCGAAACTGGGGGATTCATCGAGCTGATTGTCCGTGAGGATTTGCACTTGTCCGGAGGCGATCTCCTGCATGGCCACGCGGAAACGGCCGCCCTCGCGCTGGATGAAGACGAAGCTCTTGCCATCGGGGCTGTAGCGTGGCGTGACATTGTAGCTGCCCTGGAAGGTGAGGCGCACGGGCTCGCCGCCATAGGCGGGCATGCGATAGATCTGGGGGCTGCCGCCACGGTCGGAGGTGAACAAAATATAGCGCCCGTCTGGCGACCAGCTTGGTTCGGTGTCGATGGCGCTGCTGTGGGTGAGGCGCTTCAGGCCGGTGCCGTCCGCGTTGATGGCATAGATTTGCGAGGTGCCGTCCTTGGTGAGCACGATGGCGAGCTGGCGGCCATCCGGCGCCCAGGCGGGGGCACTGTTGCTGCCCTTGAAATTGGCTAGGACAAAGCGGCGTGCGGTCGCCAGTTCCTGCACGTAGATCACCGGCTTCTTGCTTTCGAAGGCGACATAGGCCAGTCGCGTGCCATCCGGCGACCAGGCCGGGGACATGATGGGCTCGCGCGAGCTGAAGACCGTCTGGGCATTGACCCCATCGGAGTCCGCCACCTGCAGTTCGTACAGGCCGCCGCGTTTGGTGACATAGGCGATACGGGTGGCGAACACGCCGAGATCGCCGGTAAGCTTTTCGTAGATGATGTCGGCGATCTGGTGGGCGGTCAGGCGCAGTTGGGTGGGGCTACTTGGCAGGCTGAAGCCCGCGAGCTGCTGGACGCCGCCCGGCGAGGCGGGATCCTCCTTGATGGTGGAGAGCAACCGGAACTGCACGTCTAGACGCCCGCCCGGCTGGCTCACCACGTTGCCGATCACCAACGCTGCCGCGCCGCGCGCCTTCCAGTCGGCGAGCTTCACGTCCGCCGGCTGCCGTGGCAGGGGCGTCACCCCGGCGGTGCTCACGATCTTGAACTGGCCGCTGCGGGCGAGATCGGCGGCGATGATGCCGGAGAGGCGGTCACGCCAGGCCTCCTCGCCCTGGAACGGCGCGATGGCCACCGGAATCTGCAAAGCGGCCCCACCCGTGATTTCGATGGTGAGGGCGGCCTGGGCGGTGGACAGCCAAGCGGCCACGAATAGCCCAATCAGGCGGATTAAGAGGCGCGATAGGCGAAGCTCAGTCATTGGGATCATTGGGACGGATGATCAGATGCAAATTGCGGAAAGCCTGGAAAAGCTCCGGTTGCGGAGGCACCGGCAGAGGATCGGCTTGGACGATGGCATATTCCACCGCACGGTCGCAGGCCGGAATACCGCTCGAGCGCGTAAGTAGCGGATTGCTGCGCAGCTGCCCCGTGGGCAGCAGGGTGATGTCGAATTCCACTTGCACGTTGGTGTCCCCGCAGGGCTGGCGGTTGAGGAGGCTGCGTATCTTACGCTTGATGCGCCCCTTGTACTCACCGATCACGGATTGGTTGGCCGCCGCCGCGCGCGCCGCTTCCGCCATGGCCTGTTGGCGCTCGATCATGGCCAACTGTTGTTGCAAAGGATCGGGCTCGCTGATCGCCGGCTTGGGCGCGGGCTTAGGCTCGCTCGCAGGGGTGGGCTGTGCTTTTTTGGGCTGGGGCTTGTTCGGCTCGGGCCGGGCCTTCAGGGCGATGTCCGGCTTGGCAGCTTCCACCTTGGGTTCTACTTTCGGCTCGGGCCGGGGCTCAGGGCGGGTTGCGTGGGCCGGCGCAGGCACGGGCGCGGGCGCCGCGCGGGGCGCTACCGGGAGCTCCGACCATAGTTCAGCCATTACCGCCTCGGGTTCTTGCTGGTTCCAACGCACGCCGAAGGCGAGCAGACCGAAGAACATGAGATGCACGAGCAGGGCGAGCAGACCTGCACGCAGGGTATCGAAGCCGGGGGAAGGCAAGCGCGTATCCATCGGCCTTCAGCTTCCCGCTGGCTTGGCGAGCAGCCCCACCTTGCGCACCTGGTTTTGCTGCAGCAGATCCATCACCTCCAGCACCTTCTCGTAGCGCACGTTCCTGTCCGCCGCGATCACCACCGCTTGCTCCGGGTTCGTAGCCTGCTTGGCCTTGATCGCCTGTACCAAGTCCGGGCGGCTGATGGGGATCTCTCCACCTGGCTTGGAACGGTCCCGCAGCTTGAGGCTGTTGTTGGCCTGGATGATCACTTCCAGCGGCGCTACCGGCGGCTTGAGCTGCTGGCCGACCCGAGGTAGCTCGATCTGTCCAGGGTTGATGAGGGGGGCGGCCACCATGAATACGATGAGCAGCACCAGCATCACGTCGATGAAGGGCACGACGTTGATCTGGTTCATCTGGCGGCGGGGACGGCGGCTCATGGGGTTCTAGCGTGCCTGGCGTTGCAGGATGTTGGACAGCTCCTCCATGAAGCTTTCGTAGCGGGTGGCCAGACGGTCGATGTCGTGGGTGTAGCGGTTATAGGCGATCACCGCTGGAATCGCGGCGAACAGACCCATGGCGGTCGCGATCAGCGCCTCGGCGATGCCCGGTGCCACATGGGCTAGCGTGGCCTGTCCCACATTGGCGAGCCCACGGAAGGAATTCATGATGCCCCAGACGGTGCCAAACAGTCCCACGTAGGGGCTCACCGAGCCCACGGTGGCGAGGAAGGAGAGCCGCCCCTCCAGTTGGTCCAGTTCCCGCTGGTAGGCCGCGCGCATGGCGCGACGGGTGCCATCCATCACCGCGCTGATGTCCATGCCCCCCTGGCGCTTGAGCTTGCTGAATTCACGAAAACCGGCCTCGAAGATCTTGGCCATGCCACGCGCGACGATGGGCCCCGAGGTGAGGGACTGGAACAGGGCCGCCAGATCCACGCCGCTCCAGAATTCCCTTTCGAAGTCGTCAGCCTGGCGCACCGCCTGTCTGAGGGAAAAGAGCTTCTGGAAGATGAACAGCCAGGACAGGAAGGACGCGACCAGGAGCAGGAGCATCACGAGCTTAACGACTAGACTCGCACTCGCCACCAGGGCGAGAAAGGATAGATCGGTAGAGGGTTGCACGTTCACGAAAGGCTTTCCAGTCGGTTGCGCAGCGGGCTGGGGATGGACGTGGGCCGGAAGGTGTTTGCCTCTACGCAGGCGAGCTTCACCCGCGCGGTGACCAGGGGCGCATCGCGCTCGATGGTCTGCGCCAGTTCCAGCACACTGCGGCCAAGGTGTAGGGGTAGGACCGTCACATTGAGTAGATCGTTGAAGCGGGCGGGGCGCAGGTATTCTATCGTCAGCGCGCGCACCACGAAGATGACACCGAAATCACGCAATAGTTGCGGCTGCTCGAAACCCGCTGTGCGCAGCCACTCCGTGCGCGCCCGTTCCAGGAACTTGAGATGGTTGGCGTAATAGACAATACCGCCTGCATCCGTGTCTTCGTAATAGACACGCACCGGCCAGAGGAAGGAAGCGGGCGATGGCGCTGCCTCGCTCACTGCTCGTTCCACAACTCGAGCGTGCCGCCCGGTGCCGCGAGCCCGAAATGCATATAAGACAGGCGGGTTGCCACTCGCCCACGGGGCGTGCGCATGAGATATCCCTGCTGGATGAGGAAAGGTTCTAACACGTCCTCGATGGTGTCCGGCGCCTCACCGATGGCGGCGGCGAGATTATCCAACCCCACCGGGCCACCGCCGAATTTCTCCAGCACGGCGGACAAGAGCTTGCGATCCATGGTGTCCAGGCCGACCTTGTCCACATCCAGCATGGTGAGGGCGGCATCCGCCACCTCGGGCGTCACGCGGCCGCTGGCGCGTACCTCGGCATAGTCGCGCACCCGCCGCAGCAGGCGGTTGGCGATGCGCGGCGTGCCGCGCGAACGGCGGGCGATTTCCAGCGCCCCTTCCGGTGAGAGTTCGACGTTGAGCAGGCGCCCTGAGCGCATGACGATTTGCTTTAGTTCCTCCGGCGTGTAGAACTCCAGGCGTGCCACGATGCCGAAGCGGTCGCGCAAGGGGTTGGTGAGCATGCCGGCGCGGGTGGTGGCGCCTACCAGGGTGAAGGGGGGCAGATCGAGCTTGACCGAGCGCGCCGCCGGACCTTCACCGATCATGATGTCGATCTGAAAGTCTTCCAGCGCGGGATAGAGGATTTCCTCGACCACCGGCGAGAGACGATGGATCTCGTCGATGAACAAGACATCATTGGGCTCCAGATTGGTGAGCAGCGCTGCCAGATCGCCGGCGCGTTCCAGGACCGGGCCAGAGGTCTGGCGCAGGTTGACGCCCATCTCGCGGGCGATGATGTGGGCCAGCGTGGTCTTGCCCAGTCCGGGCGGGCCAAACAGCAGCACGTGATCCAGCGCCTCGCCCCGCTTGCGTGCCGCCTCAATGAAGATTTCCAGTTGCTCGCGCGCCTTCTTCTGGCCCACGTATTCCTGTAGCGCCTTGGGGCGCAGGGCGCGTTCCAGCACCTCTTCTTGGGGTGAGAGGGGCGCCGGGGAGATGAGGCGGTCAGTTTCGATCATTCCGGTTTATCCGTTGCATCCCCTGCGGTGGCCGCGTAACTCAGTGCCCCTCACGTCTTCGACAGGAGTTTGAGGGCTTGGCGGATGCCGTCGGACACGGACACATCCTTGGGCAACTGCTGCACTGCCCAGGTCGCTTCCTTGGGATTATACCCAAGGGCAAGCAGGGCATTGACCACGTCATTTTCGCTACCGGCGCTGCGAGCTGCTGCGGGGACTGTGATCGCCACCGGTGCCAGCTTGTCCTTGAGCTCCAATAGCAGCCGTTCGGCGGTCTTCTTGCCGATGCCCGGCACCTTGACGATGCGGGCACTTTCCTGGCGTGCCACGGCGTCCAGCAGTTCTGCCACGCTCAGGCCGGATAACACGGCGAGCGCCGTCTTGGCACCGATCCCACTCACCTTGATGAGCTGACGGAAGGTCTCCCGCTCCTCCTCACTGGCGAAACCGTAGAGCAAGTGGGCATCCTCGCGCACCAGCAGATGGGTGTAGAGGCTCACGCGCTCCCCGCTGGCGGGCAGATTGTAAAACGTGCTCATGGGTACGTCGAGCTCGTAGCCCACACCGTTGACGTCCACCACGATCTGGGGTGGACGCTTTTCCAGCAGCATCCCGGTGATGCGGCCGATCATGTCGGGCCTTTGCTGATGATGAGCGCGGCCGCGATGAGCAGGCCCGCCAGATGGGCGGCGCCCAGGGTATCGCGGATGGCGGGGGCGAGCGCCCGCGGCGTGTCCGCATGGCGCACTAGATGCGACCAGGCACGCAGGCTCAAGGGCAGGGCGGCGAGGGCGGCCGCCGCAGCCACGGGTAGGCCACGCAGGGCGATGCCGGTGAGCAGGCCGGCATAGGCCAAAAGCAAAAACACGCCATAGCCGCGTGCCGCGACCGATGGCGACAGGCGCACGACCCAGTGGCGCTTGCCGCTGGCGGCATCGGCGGCGCGGTCGGGGAACTGGTTCACGTAGAGGATGGCCGTCACCAGCAGGGCGTAAGGCGTACCCGCCACCCAGGGCAGCGTCGCGAAGCCAGGCCGCTCAACGAAATCGCTCCCCACCACGACGAGCAAATAGCCCAGGGCTACGCACAGCTCGCCCAAGCCGCGGCCGTTCAAGCGCAGCGGGTCGGCGGAATAGGCCCAGCCGAGGAACAGCCCGAAAGCGCCGATGGCCAGCAGCCCTGGGCCGGCATGCCAGGCGAGCCACAGCCCGGCGGGGATCACCGCTATGAGCAGGGCAAAGCCAAAGGCCGCGGTGGCGCGCAGCGTGAGCACTCCGTTCTGGATGAAGCGACTGCCGCCAGTGTAAGGATAGATGCGATCCACGTTGCGGGCATCGCATCCGCTTAGGGCATCGTAGTAGTCGTTGAGCACGTTCATGCCGGCATGGGTAACGAGGGCGGCGAACAAGGTGACGAACACGAGGAGAGGCTTGAGCGTGATGCCGTCATGCACGACGCAGGCGATACCCAGCAGGGCGCCCACCAGAGTGATGGTGAGGAAGGCCGGCCGCGTCGCCAGGAAATAGCGCAAAAACGGGTTGGGTAGGGCTGCCAGCGTGGGCTCGCGTGCCGCCATTACAGCCGTCCCACCAGGCGTCCGTTGCGCATGCGCCAGCCGTTGCCCGCCAAGCCTCCCAGCCCCTGGCCGCCATGGGCATGGCAGATCGCGCAAGCCAGGGCATCGGCGGCATCCGGCGAGGGCGTGCCGGGCAGGGCAAGCAGACGTCTGACCATGTCCTGCACCTGCTCCTTTTCTGCGTGCCCGTTGCCCACCACTGCCTGCTTCACCTGCAGCGCGGTGTATTCCGCCACCGGCAGGCCCTGCGCCACTGCGGCGCAGATGGCGGCGCCGCGGGCCTGGCCCAAAAGCAGGGTGGACTTGGGGTTGACGTTGACGAACACCTGCTCCACCGCTACCGCCTCCGGCCGGTGTTCCAGGATGATTTCTGTGAGATGGTCGAGGATGGTCTTGAGCCGCACGGGCAGCGTGGCTTCCGGCGTGCGGATAAAGCCACTGGTGACGTAGGCAAGCTGGCCGCCGGCCTGCGCGATGACACCGAAGCCGGTGATGCGCAGCCCGGGATCGATGCCTAGGATGCGCATGGCCTGTGGCTCACTCCATCACCGCAGAGGTATAGACTTCCTGCACGTCGTCGAGACTTTCCAGGGCATCGAGGAGCTTTTGCATCTTCACCGCGTCTTCGCCCTTGAGTTCGGTCTCCGTGGTGGGCTTGAAGGTGATTTCGGCGAATGCGGGCGTAAGCCCAGCTTTTTCAAGCGCCGCTTTCACCTGCGCGAAATCGTTGGGCGCGGTGATGACCTCGATGCTGCCATCGTCGTTGCTGATCACGTCTTCGGCGCCGGCCTCGATCGCGGCTTCCATCACCTTATCTTCGGAGGTGCCGGGGGGAAACACGATCTGCCCACAGTGCTTGAACAGGAAGGCGACCGAACCATCCGTGCCCAGGTTGCCGCCATGCTTGCTGAAAGCATGGCGCACATCGGCCACGGTGCGGGTGCGGTTGTCGGTCATGCAGTCCACGATCACGGCTGCGCCGCCGGGACCGTAACCCTCATAGCGCACTTCCTCATAGTTCACCCCTTCCAGCTCGCCGGTGCCGCGCTTGATGGCACGTTCGATGTTTTCCGCGGGCATGTTCTCGGCTTTCGCCCGCTCGATGGCCAAGCGCAAGCGGGGATTGAAGTTGGGATCACCTCCGCCCAGGCGCGCGGCTACAGTGATTTCCTTGATCAGTTTGGTGAAGATCTTGCCCCGCCGGGCGTCTTGGCGACCCTTGCGGTGCTGGATGTTTGCCCATTTGGAATGACCTGCCATGGTGCCTGTATTCCTCGTTCACGATGGGCGACATGGTACCATCGGGGGCTGTTTTTATCGAGATTCGAGGGGTTCATGAGCGAATCGATGCTCATCGCGAAAGGCGAAAGCGAGGTTTTTCTCCTACCTAGAATGGCCAACCGCCATGGGCTCATCACGGGCGCCACTGGGACCGGCAAGACCGTCACCCTGCAGGTGCTGGCGGAGAATTTCAGTCGCATCGGCGTGCCGGTGTTCCTGTCCGACATCAAGGGCGACCTATCCGGCATCAGCCAGCCGGGAAAACCCACGCCCACGATCCAGGCGCGCATCGATATGCTCCGCCTGGGCGAGTGGGCCTTCGAGGCCTCGCCCGTCACCTTCTGGGACGTGTTCGGGGCACTCGGTCATCCCGTGCGCGCCACTGTCTCCGAGATGGGCCCGCTGCTTTTAAGCCGCATGCTCAATCTAAACGAGACGCAGGCAGGGGTGCTCACCCTGGTGTTCAAGATCGCCGACGACAACGGCCTACTGCTGTTGGATCTCAAGGACCTGCGCGCCATGGTGCAGTACGTGGGGGAACATGCCCGCGAATTCACCACGCAATTTGGCAACGTCTCCGCGGCTTCCATCGGCGCCATCCAGCGGGCGCTCATGGGCTTGGAATCCCAAGGCGCGGCGCAATTTTTCGGCGAGCCGGCGCTCGACCTGGCCGATCTCATGCAGACCGACGCCCAAGGTCGCGGCATCGTCAACATCCTGGCCGCGGAGCGCCTGATGCAGGCGCCCAAGGTTTATGCCACCTTCCTGTTGTGGCTGCTGGCAGAGCTGTTCGAGAAGCTGCCGGAAGTGGGCGACCCGGATAGGCCCCGCCTGGTGTTCTTTTTCGACGAGGCGCATCTGTTGTTCGAGGACGCCCCGGAGGCGCTGCTCGACAAGATCGAACAGGTGGTGCGGCTGATCCGCTCCAAAGGCGTGGGCGTGTTCTTCGTCACCCAGAATCCACTGGACATTCCGGAGCGCGTGCTGGGCCAGCTCGGTAATCGCATCCAGCATGCGCTGCGCGCCTACACGCCGCGCGACCAGAAAGCGGTGAAGGCCGCCGCCAGCACCATGCGTCCGAATCCCCGCTTCGACGCGGAACGTGCCATCACCGAGCTGGCCGTGGGTGAGGCACTCATCTCGAACCTGGACGAGAAAGGTCGGCCCACCGTCACCGAGCGTGCCTTCATCCTGCCACCGCACGGACGGATCGGGCCCATCGACGCGGCGACCCGCCAACAGTTGATGCAACACTCCCTCGTCGCTGGGGTGTACGAGCAGAGCGTGGATCGTGAATCGGCCTACGAAGTGCTCAAGGCGCGTGCGGAGCAGGCCGCAGCGCCCCCTGCCGCCAAAGCGCCAGAGTTGGGCGGCGTGCTGGGCGAGGTGCTGGGCGGCGGCCGCCGTCAGGGGGTGGTGGAGGCCCTGGCCAAGAGCGCGGCGCGTGCCATCGGCAGCCAGATTGGCCGGGAGATCGTGCGCGGCGTGCTGGGCTCGCTTCTCGGACGCAAATCGCGATGACACCTGATGACCACGATTTGCTGATGGCGCTCATGGCCCAACCCACCGCGCCCTTTCGCGAGGCGCGGGTGCGTGCCTTTGCCCAGGATCTGTTGCGCGCAGCCGGGGTGCCTCACTTCCTCGATCCGCTGGGCAATCTGGTGGTGGGGGCGGCATCGCCTGCCGGTTACCAGCGCCTGCTCGCCACGCGTAGTCGCGAGCCGGTGCGTTTGTTCATCGCCCACATGGATCATCCCGGTTTCCACGGCGTGCGTTGGCTGGCGCCCGGCGTGTTGCGGGTGCGCTGGCATGGCGGCTCGCCCACGCGCCACCTCACCGGTGCACCGGTGTGGCTCGCGGATGACACCGGCGGCGAGGTCACCGGCGTGCTGCGTCGGGTCAGGCTGGGTAAGCACGGCCTTGCCATCGACACGGCCGAGGTGCATCTCGACACGCCCGCGTGGCGGCCTCGCGCGCAGACGGTCTATGGGGCGTTCCGCTTCCGCAAACCCGTCTGGCGCAGCGGCGCGCGCCTGTACGCCCGCGCAGCGGACGACCTAGTGGGTGTATTCTGCGTGCTCGCCACCGCCTTGGAGGCCTTTCGCGCGCGGCGCCGTCCGCCCTTTCTAGGCCTGCTGTCCCGTGCCGAGGAGGTGGGGCTGGTGGGGACCGTGGCGCATCTCCAGCTGGGATGGCTGGCTAACGCAGCGCGACCCGTGGTGGCCGTGAGTCTAGAAGCTTCGCGTACTCTGCCGGGTGCCGAACTGGGCAAGGGGCCCATCGTGCGGCTGGGCGACCGCCGCACGCCCTTCTCCGCCGGTCCGACCCAGGTGGTAGCCGAGCTTGCCGCCAAGCGCCTGCCGGGCCGGCATCAGCGCCGGTTGATGGATGGCGGCAGTTGCGAAGGCTCCGCCGCCGTGGCCTGGGGCTTGCCCACGTTGGCCCTGGCGGTGCCGCTGGGCAATTACCACAACCAGGGCTTGCAAGGCGGGCCGGACTGCCGGGCTCCCCTCGGCCCCGCGCCGGAGTTCGTGCATCGGGACGACGTGGCGGGCATGCGCCTTTTGTGTGCCGCCTTGTTGGAGCCGGGGCTTTCCTGGTGTGACCCCTGGCGTGAGGTGCGCACTCGCTTGGCGGCGATCCGGGCGAAATACGATGCGCTGCTCACCCAAAGCGACGCAGGCCCAAAGCGATAGCGGCCTTGGGTTGAACCCGGCTTAGCCATTATCGAGGGTTACAAAAGTAGGTGACAGGCTCCATAAGTGGTCCGTCATGCCCGCGAAAGCGGGCATCCAGAAGGGTCCTAGCCGTCTTCCCGGGTCCCCGCTTGCGCGGGGACGGCGCAAGGCGTCACGTACTTGAAATCTGGGTTGAAAACACGGCTCGCCGCCGGGACAATAGCGAACAGACAACCATAACAACCTGGTGCGCAACGCCATGTTATCCACCCATCTCAAGGCGGCCATCGCCTTTTTCGCCTGGATCCTGCTGGCGCTGGTGGTGGGCTTTCTCAGCCGCCAGGCCATCACCCGCCTGCTTGGCCCCGACATCTGGCCATGGGCCGCGCTTTGGGCAGGTTCCATCCTCGGTTTGATCAACGTCCTTTTGGTGCGGATCCTGGCCCGGCGCTGATCGGTGGCGGGTCGTTGTGGGCGTAGTTGACCCAGCCCATCATCATCCGCGCCAGGCCATAGGCCAGCCACATGACGAGCCGCCGCCACAGGGGTACGGCGGCCCAGTCCTCCATGGTCACGCGCACCGCGCCGGTGGCAATTTCCGCCAGCATGTCGGCGCGCAAAGCGGTGCTGAACTCACGGTCGTATACCACCACGTTTGCTTCCCGTGACAGCACCAGGCTGAAGGGATCGATGTTGGAGGAGCCCACGGTGGCCCACACGCCGTCGATCACCGCGACCTTCGCGTGTAGCATGCTCTTGGTGTAAGCGTGGATTTCCACTCCTGCCTCGAGTAACCGGCCATGGAGGGCTTGGGCGGCGAAGTTGACGAAGGGATGATCGGTGGTGCCCTGCACCAACAGCACCACACGCACGCCGCGTGCGGCGGCGCGCAGTAGGGCATGGCGGAAGCGCGTTCCGGGCAGGAAATAGGCGTTGGCGAGCAGAATTTCTTCGCGTGCCTTGCCGATGGCGCGTAGGTAGGCGCGTTCGATGTCGCGCCGGTGGCGCAGATTGTCGCGCACCAGGAAGCGGGCACGTATCGTGCCGGCGGCTTCCGGCGTGGGCACCGGGGCGCGGTCCCGGCGCGGCAGATGACGCAGCTGGGTGAAAGCCACCCGATGCCAAAGGCTGCGCATGGCGGCCAGAATGTCTCCCACCAGCGGCCCTTCCACCGCCACCGCGTAATCGTATTGGGGCGGGCCGTCGGCGGGATCGGCATCGTCGAGGATGTTGATGCCCCCCACGAAACCCACGGCGCCGTCCACCACGGCGAGCTTGCGGTGCAGCCGCCGCAGGCGGTGGCGGCGCAGACGCCAGGGGCTCGCCTCGGGACGATAGATGAGCACCTGCACGCCGGCGGCGCGCATTTCATTGAGCAGGGCGATGGGGAGCGGTTTCGACCCGAAACCATCTAGCATGAGATGCGTGGCCACGCCGCGGCGCGCCGCGCGCATCAGGGCGGCGGCGATGCGTCGCCCCGCGGCGTCGTCGCGGTAGATGTAGGTCTCCAGGTAGGCGTGTTCACGCGCCGCATCCAGCGCGGCGTCCAGCGCCGGGAAGTATGCGGTGCCGTTTTTCAGCAGGGTGAGGCGGTTGCCGGCGACGAAGCGCTTCATCGGTGGCGCCGGGGTGCGGCCATCAGGCGCGGCTCATGGCCGCGGTGAGCACGGCGTGGTCGGAAATGCGCGACCAGGGACGGCCATGATAGACCTGCGCACCTTTCACCTTCAGGCCGCGGAAATAGATGCGATCCAAACGCAAGAGGGGCAGGGAGGCGGGGTAGCTGCGTGCCGGCGCGCCGTGCAGATGTTCGAACACTTCCTGCACGTGTAGGGTGCGCGCCAGGAATTCCCCTGCGGTGCCGCGCCAGTCGTTGAAGTCGCCGGCGATGATGAGGGGCGCATGTGGCGGTACCACGGCTTGGATGCGGTCACGGATGACCGCCAGCTGCTTGTTGCGGCCACGCTGGCCTAGTCCCAGGTGGACGTTGACGCAATATAGCGGCTCCGTCCAGCCCGGCACGGCGATCTCGCAGTGGAGCAACCCCCGGCGCTCCAGGGGATGGGCCGAAATGTCGATGTTCTCCCAGTTGAGGATGGCAAAGCGCGACAGGATGGCGTTGCCGTGGTGCCCTTCCGAATAGACCGCATTCTTGCCGTAGGCGTATTCCGGCCAGACGGAATCGGCTAGGTATTCGTATTGGGAGGGCGTGGGCCAGTTGTGGCGCTCGGCATAGGCGCGGTGCTCGCCCAAGACCTCTTGCAGGAAGGCGATGTCGGTGTGCACGCGGCGCAGCTCTTCCTTCAACTCGTGCAGCACCATGCGCGCATTGAACTGGGAGAAGCCTTTGTGGATGTTGTAGGTGGTGATGTGGATGATGTCCGACATGATGCTAGCGTTGCGACAGCCGGCGGATGGCTTCCGCATTGCTCGGCGAGAAGCATTTCTGCGCCGCTTGCTGCCAGGGCAACCACTGATAGCCCAGGTGTTCCCGCGCCGACACACGCACTGGCAGGGGTTGCGGCAGCTCCAGGCCGAACACGTGCTCGGTGTTGTGGGTTATACCTGGGGCATAACGGTGCCGCCACTCGGGATAGATTTCATACACGTTTTCCAGGTTCCAGTCGGTGAGGGGATAGCGACTGGCATCCAGCCCGGTTTCCTCGGCCACCTCACGCACCGCTGTCTGGCGCAGAGACTCGCCAGGATTGCGGCTGCCAGTGACGGACTGCCAGTAGCCGGGATGGTCGGCACGTTCCAGCAGCAGCACCTGGCCGTCGCGGGTGTGGATGACGACCAGCACGGACTCCGGGAGCTTGTAGTTTGGGTTCACGGCAGGTCAGTAGGACAGCTTGAGGCCGATGATACCAATCAGGATGAGGCCGATGAACAGCAGGCGCAGGGGGGTGGCGGGTTCATGGAAGAGCAGAATGCCCAAAAGCGCAGTACCGACGATGCCGATGCCGGTCCACACGGCATAGGCCGTGCCCAGGTGTAACTGCTTCATCGCCAGGCCGAGGAGGACGAAGCTCGCGCTGGCGGTGACCAGGGTAATCCCGGTGGGCAGCGCGCGGGTGAAGCCTTCTGAGTATTTCTGGCTCACGGCCCAGACGATTTCGAAGATGCCGGCGGCGAACAGGTAGAACCATTCCATACTTGGGCCCTTCACTTCCAAGGCCGGGACGCGCTCACAAACGATCTTCCCGAGCCGGGAACCTGATGTACCGGGCGTTCAGGCGCTTTTCGTGTCCACCTGACGCAGGCGGATGTTCAGCTCGCGCAGCTGTTTTTCGTCCACGGTGTTGGGCGCCTGGGTCATCAGGTCGTTGCCCTTCTGCGTCTTGGGGAAGGCGATCACGTCGCGGATGGACTCTGCGCCGGCCATGATGGCCACCAGCCGGTCCAGGCCAAAGGCCAATCCCCCATGGGGCGGGGCGCCGTATTGCAGCGCGTCCAGCAAAAAGCCGAACTTGTTGCGTCGCTCCTCGATGCCGATGCCCAGCGCGGCGAATACCTTCTCCTGAATGTCCTCGCGGTGGATGCGGATCGAGCCGCCGCCCACTTCCCAGCCGTTCAACACCATGTCGTAGGCGCGCGACAGGCAGCTGCCAGGATCGCTGGCCAGGCGGTCCTCGTGGCCGGGTTTGGGCGCGGTGAAAGGATGGTGCAGAGCGACCCAGCGCTTTTCCTCCTCGTCGTATTCGAACGCCGGGAAATCCACCACCCAGAGGGGCTTCCATGCGTTGCTGGCATAGCCCTTCTCGTGGCCCAGCTTGGTACGCAGCGCACCCAGCGCGTCGTTCACGATCTTGGCCTTGTCGGCGCCGAAGAAGATTAGATCACCGTCTTGCGCGCCGGTGCGTTCCAAGATGGCGGCGAGTGCTGCATCGTGCAGGTTTTTCACGATCGGCGACTGCAGCCCCTCGCGACCCTTGGCCTTATCGTTGACCTTGATCCAGGCCAGGCCCTTGGCGCCGTAGATCTTCACGAACTCCGTGGCGGCATCGATCTCGCTGCGGGAGAGCTTGTCCGCGCCGCCCGGGACGTTTAGCGCCGCGACGCGCCCTCCCAGCATGTTGGCTGGCCCCGCGAATACCTTGAATTCCACGTTCTTCATCACGTCCGTGAGCTCGGTGAGCTCCAGGGGCACGCGCAGATCCGGCTTGTCCGAACCGTAGCGGCTCATGGCTTCTTGCCAGGACAGACGCGGGAAGGGATTGGCCAATTCCACGCCGAGCACGCGCTGGAAAGTTTCGCGGATCATGCCTTCGACTAGCTGCATCACGTCTTCCTCTTCCACGAAGGACATTTCCAGGTCCACCTGGGTGAATTCGGGCTGGCGGTCGGCACGCAGGTCCTCGTCGCGAAAGCACTTGGTGATTTGGAAGTAGCGCTCGAAACCCGACACCATGAGCAGCTGCTTGAACAACTGCGGCGACTGGGGTAGCGCATAGAACATGCCCGGGTGCAGGCGCGCGGGCACCAGGTAGTCACGCGCACCCTCCGGCGTGGAGCGCGTCAGCATGGGCGTCTCGATTTCCACGAAGCCATGACGGTCCAGGTAGTCGCGCATGGCCCTGGCCACGCGGTAGCGCAGCAGCAGATTCTTCTGCATGGGCTCACGCCGTAGATCCAGATAGCGGTAGGTGAGGCGCACGTTCTCCGATGGTTCCTCGTCCAGCTGGAAGGGCAGCGGCGCGCAGGGATTGAGGATGGCAAGCCGTGTTGCCACCACTTCGATCGCTCCCGTGGGCAGATGGGGATTGACCGTACCCTCCGGCCGCCGGCGCACGCGGCCAGTGACCTGAAGCACGTATTCGTTGCGGACCTTTTCCGCAATGGCGAAGGTATCCGGCTCGGCACCGCTTTGGGCAGGGTCGCATACCACCTGCACCAGGCCCTCGCGGTCGCGTAGGTCGATGAAGATCACGCCGCCGTGATCGCGCCGACGATGGGCCCAGCCGCACAGGGTGACGGTCTGATCTAGGTGGTCGAGATTGACGTGGCCGCAGTAATGAGTACGCATGGGGGGCTTCCTCGAGGTGCTGCGCAAATGGCGCGGCGAAAAACCGCAAATTATACCGAAACCCCTTGGCCGGGGCCCGTCAATAGCGGCGACCGTACATCAACTGCCAATTGGTCTGGCGATGATTCACGGTGACGCCGGCGGCATTGGTGGCTTCGACGCTAAAGCCATGGGCCAGCCCGAAATCGAGAGTCTGCGCCCGGTCGATGGCGTAGCCGACGCCCAGCGTGGCGTGATTGCGCACGATGGCGGGAAACAGCGGATGCATGAGGGCGTCCGGCACTGGATTGGCCGCGAGGTTGACTCCCGCACGCAGGGTCCAGTGTGGCGTCCTCTGCCAGGCTGCGCCGAGCATCCACACGTTTTGGTTTTTCCAATTTTGGTTGAGGGTAAGCTCCAGATCGCCGCCCGCGTCGGCTTCGAAGCGCATGCGGAAATCCTTCATCACCCGCGCCCATTGCAAACGCTTCCAGTCGGCCACCAGTAGCCAGTCGGGGCGCGGCTGCCAGGCCAGCCCCACGCTCAAGGTTTCGGGCCACTGAAAATCATGGATGCGAATCTTGCCGGGCAGGGTCGTGGTGCCACTGGTATTGATCAGGCGGATCTCCGCCCGGTTCGAGGTCATGTCCGACACTGCGGTCTGGCTGTGCCAGCTCGCACCGAGCTTGAGCCGCGGCGCGAGTTCATACACCAGGCCCAGCTTGCCTCCTACTCCATAGCCACGCGCCTGGCCGGTGAAGCGATTGTCATTGGAGAAGTTGAAATAGGCCACGTCGTTTGGACCAAGGCTTCCCAGCGACGAGGCGAGGGCGCCAGCCACGCTGCCTTGGCCAAGGGAGCCCATGGCCTGCATTTGGTTGCCGTTCATGGCCATTTGCAGATCCAGACCCATCCACACGAAATCCAGGGTGGCGCCGAGGGCAAGCTTGGGCGAGACGGTGTAGGCCAGGGGAAAGATCACCCGGCCCACCGACAGCTCGCTGCGGGTGGTGAGCCCGCTGCCGGCGCTCATGAAGGTATCGCCGCCGTATTCCGTACCCATGCCGCCCTGGCCGTAGACGCCGAAGCCTAGGGCCAGCGCGCCGCGCTTTTTCATCCAGCCGAAGGCCGGCATGGAAAAGGCATCCGCCTTGGAGCGGGCCGACAGGCCACCATGGCGGGCCTCCACCGTCGGGCCGAGGAAACCATAGGCGAGATCCGCCCGATGCTCCTCGTGCATCAGGGCGAGCGTGGCGGGGTTGTTCATCATCGCCGCGGTACCGTTGTCGTAGGCCTGGGAGGCGCCGCCCAGCCCTGTGGCCACGGCACCGTAGCCTTCCATGTTCATGCCATTCGTGGCGCAAGCGGGGGCGGCCCCGCTCAGCAGCCATGCGCTCAGGAGGGGAGATAGGAGATGCAGGGCGCGGTTTTTGGGAAGCGAGAAAGCACGCATGGAAACTCCGGGCACAAAAAGGCCGGAAGTATAGCGTCTTTCCGTACCAGTAAAAGTCGGCAGCGAAGTGCTGGGGTCGCGCCGGCCTCAGTTGCCGGGATAGGTGGCGGCTTTCTCCCGCGTAGGGGTGGCCACGGCCCCCATGGAGACGATGTACTTGAGCGCAAGATCCACGCTGATGGACACGTCGCAGGTTTCGCTCTTTCTCACGTAGAAGTAGAAGCCGTTCACCGGACTGGGCGTGGTGGGAATGAACACTCCCACGTAGTCTTCCCCCAGGGCCGCACGCACTTGCGCCGGGACGTTGGTTTGGAAGGCGAGCGACCAGGCGTCGGGGTGGGGATAGCGTACCAGCAGCACCTTGCGGAAGGCTTCGCCCTGGCCTGAGAACAGGGTGTCGCTCACCTGCTTGACGCTGCTGTAGATGGATTTCACCACCGGGATGCGTGCCAGCAGGTTCTCCCATAGGGCAAGCAGCTGGCGACCGAAATAGTTGGCGGTGACCATGCCCGTAAGCAAAATCACTGCGAGCACGACGATGGCGCCCAGGCCCGGAATATGTGTGCCCAGCCAGGCATCGGGCCGGTAGCGTTCCGGCAGCAGGTCTAGCACACCATCCAAGGTGCCGATGAGGAAGCTGATCACCCATACGGTGATGACCAGGGGTACCCAGATGAGCAGGCCGGTGACGAAATAGCGTTTCAGGGGTCGGGTGCGCATGGCAAAAAATGAGGCGGACCCGCGCGAGGCCGGTCCGCCTGCATCTCCTGGCGTCTTTAGGCCTGACAGGCCGGGCAGGCGCCAGCGCCGCAGGCCGGTGCGGGCGTCTCTTCCTTCTTGGGCGCGGCATTGCCACCCTTGAAGTCGGTGGCATACCAGCCACTACCCTTGAGCTGGAAGCCCGCGGCCGAGAGCATCTTGGCGAAGGTCTCCTTGCCACACTCGGGGCAGGTGGTGAGCGGCGCATCGCTCATCTTCTGCAGGTATTCCTTCTGGAAGCCGCAGCTGCTGCAACGGTATTCGTAGATCGGCATCATGCCCTCCTAAAACAACTCTTTGAATTATACAGCCAAATTGCGTCGCGGGCGGAGCCCGTCCGCGCGCAAGATGGGGGCGAGGCGGCCAAACACAAGCCCTTCATGCGACACCCGGGTCGCAGTCGGCGCAATACCGGGATCGTTACTTGCGCTGACGCTGCCTCTGATACAATGGCAATCAGGTAATTCCCTGAACCGGCGAAGGTTTTTTGGCCGGATTCGAGTGCAACCCGATGAGGATTTTCCCATGACGGAAGAGTTGTTCCAGGCAATCGAGGCCGGCGACGTGAGCCGGGTGCAGGCATTGATCGCGGCGGGTGCCGAGGTCAACACGGTGGGCGACGGTGGACTCACGCCGCTGATGGCGGCGGCGCGTGTTGGGCATGTGCAGATCGTGCGTGACCTGCTGGCTGCGGGTGCGGACGTCAAGGCGGAAGACGAGCGGGGTTACACGGCCCTGATGCACGCCTGTTACAACCCGGATCTGGACCGCGGCTTCGCCGACGTGGTGCGGGTGCTGCTGGAAGCTGGTTCCGACATCGAACACCAGATCTTTTATGGCGTGCGTCCCCTCATGTTGGCCGCGGGCGCCGGCGAGGCGGAAGTGGTGGACGTGTTGATCAAGGCCGGTGCCGATGTCAAGGCGCGTAACGAGGGTGGCCGCACCGCGTTGATGATGGTCAAGGACAAGGATTACATCGAGGTGATCAACCTGCTGCATGAGGCGGAATCCCTCCTCGACTGGCAGCAGGGCGGAGCAGAATGCGGCTCGCGCAATGCACCCAACAGTAACGTGATCACCTTCTTGAAGCCGCAGAAGAAATGAGCCGCCTGCCGTGGCGCATGTAGGCGCTGCGGTGTTCTATGCGTTTCGCAACGCGCCTGCTGCCGGGCACGCTGATTGCGCGCTACCAGCGCTTCTTCGCCGACGTCCGTCTGGATTCCGGCGAAACCGTCACCGCCCATTGTCCCAACACCGGCTCCATGCTCGGCTGCCAGACGCCGGGGCTCCGCGTTTGGCTATCGCGCGCCGACAACCCCGCGCGTCGCCTCGCCTACACGTTGGAACTTGTCGAAGCGGCACCGGGTGTCTTAGTGGGCGTTCACACTGGTCGGAGCAACCGCCTGGTGGAGGAAGCCATTCGCGCAGGTTGTCCCGCCGGGCTTGCGGGCTATACCCAGTTCCGGCGCGAGGTGCGATGCCAAGGCTCCCGCATCGATCTGCTTTTGAGCGGCCCGGGGCTGCCCGACTGCTACGTGGAAGTGAAGAACGTCACCGCCAAGAGGGGGGCGGGCGTCGCTCTGTTTCCGGACGCGGTCACCCGCCGCGGCGAAAAGCACCTGCGCGATCTGGCCCGCCTGGTCGCGCTGGGCAACCGCGGCGTGATCTTCTTTTGTGTCCAGCGGGCGGACGTGCAGGAAGTGCGTCCGGCCGACGACATCGATCCGGCCTACGGCCGCGCCCTGCGTGAAGTGCTGGCTGCTGGCGTGGAGGCCTTCGCTTGCCGCGCCCAGGTGAGCACCGAGGGCATCGTGCTCACCACGCCCGTGCCGGTACGCTGCCCGTGAAACCTTGCCCAACGGGGACCACGGTCGATCCCCAGCATGCGTCATGGGCCTGTCACGAGAAGGCAGCAAGATGTTCTGCCTGCCGCAGACGATTGTTCCGAGTCGTGGACGTTGCGGGCAGGAGGTGCGTCCCGGCCTTCCTGGCATGCTGATGACCGCCATGTTGCGCACGGGGACGGTGGCAAATCTGCTTTCCCTGGAGGATTTTATGATCAGCCGCAACCCACCACTGGCTTCCGCCCTGCTTAGCGTGCTGTTTGCGATGACGGCACCGGCGGGCATCGCTGCGGGCGGCGCGCGTCCCGTAGCGGTGGAATTCTCCCACACACCCGCCCCGCAGACGGACGACGAAAGGCTCATCACCTACACCCGGTCGGTGGCGCAAATCAAGTTCGCCAACGGCAAGTCCCGCGCGTATCCACTCACCTATGTGACGCTGTTCAAGAACACCGATCTCGTCTCGTCGGTCAAGGGTCGCAAGTATGCCGCCGGGCAAATCTATGATTTCCAGATGAACCCCGTGCTCGAGCCGACGGGCGATCGAGCGCTTGCCGAGACCCCGGATGGCAATACCCTGCTCACTGTTGGCGGCAAGCTGTTCCTCACCACAAACTGGGAGTACGACGACGTGCTGACCGATGGGCGAGAGGCCAGGAAGGCGCAGGATTGGTATGCGCGCATGCCGATGCCGATGACCGTCTCCGAGCTAACGCAAGACCGCAAGAGCGGCCATCTGGCGCTGAAGAAACAATGGCCGGTGGATTTGTCATCGGTCGAAGGAGGCTGGATTTTCTGCAACGCTTCGCAAACGCCGTGGAATACGCATCTCGCGGGCGAAGAAGACTACGATCTGTTCTTCCTGCCGACGGAGAAGGGCTACAAGAAAACCCAGGCTGGCCTAAAGGCGATGAACGAGGTCTATTTCCGCGGGCAAAAGCAAGCCAATCCTTACCGTTACGGCTATCACGTGGAGCTTGCGCTGGGAAGCGATGGCAGCCAGCGCGTCGTCAAGCATTATCAGATGGGCCGCGGGAGCTGGGAAATGGCGCAATTCGCCAAGGATGGGCGCACGGCGTTTTACGGTGACGATGGGACCTACGTGGGCCTGTTCATGTTCGTCGGGCAGCGGCGAAACGACCCGGGTGCCGGTGGCACGCTCTACGCGGCGAAATGGCTGCAGACTGCCCCCGACGGCGCCGATGGTGGCAGCGCCAATATCCAGTGGATCCGGCTGGGGACGGCCAGCCATGGGGAAATCAGGGCATTGATCGAATCAGGCATCAAAGCAGAAGACATCTTCGAAATTGCCATGAGCGAGCAACCCGGCTTCGTGCCCATCCGTGCCGGCTCCGCCGAAACGGTCTGGCTCAAACTCAAACCGGGAATGGAGCAGGCAGCGGCCTTCCTGGAAACCCGGCGCTACGCGGCCTATCTTGGCGCGACCACGGAGTTCAGCAAAGGGGAAGGCGTGGCGATCGATCATGTCGGCAAGAAACTCTACTATGCCGTGAGTGCCATCCAAGGTTCGATGAAGGCCAATGACGGCGGGCCGGTGGATCACATCCGCCTCAAAGAGAATCTGGCGGGGGCCACCTATACCTTCGAGCTGGCTGTTGGGCAGAAGGATAGCGAAGGCCAACCGATCGATTCTGAATATGTACCGGTGCGCGCCTACGTAGAGCCTGCGCTCCTGGGGCGATCCATCGCGGTGGACAACCTGGGCAACACTGCCGATCCGGAGGCGATCGCCAATCCCGATAACCTGTTCTTTTCCGAACGCATGCGCACGTTGTTCATCGGTGAGGACTCCACCATGCACGTGAACAACTTTGTCTGGGCATATAACGTGGACACGAAAAAACTCGCGCGCATCCTGAGTCTGCCCGCCGGAGCCGAAGCCACAGGGCTCAAAGTGATCGAAAACCTGAACGGCCACGCCTATATTCTGGCCAATGATCAACATCAGGGTGGCGACTGGGCAAAGGGGATGAGCCAGGACTTGAAAGACCGGCTGCTTACCCGTGCCGCGGAGAAGTGGGGGCGCAACCGACACGGCGTGCCACACTGGCGATTGGAAGCGCAGGTGGGGTACATCGGCGGCTTGCCAGGTTTTTGAGCGCTGCTGCGATGCACGCGCTGAGGGTGCCGTCCGCGTGACATGCGCCGTTGTCCCCGCAGAAGCGAGACCCGGGAAACAGCCGTGAAATATGTTTCCCGCCCGAAGTCTCGCTCACGTGGCAAAGTGGCGCAGCGCGCCAAGCCTTACGCCATGTCGTGCCAGGCCTTTTCCAGACGCTTCCAGGAAACGGGATAGGGTGTCTTCAGACCCTGGGCCCAGAGGGAGACACGCATCTCTTCCAACATCCAGCGGAAGGCCATCAGGCGCGGGTCGATGCGGCCCGTTTTGCGCTGTGCCTCCAGGCGTTCTTGGTAGCGCTGCCACCAGGTCTTGAGATCCGCGGCGTGGCGTGCGTCGCGCTCGGCATGGCCCGGGTATTTGTCGATGCGCTGGCCGATGGCGCGCAGATAGCGCGGGAAGTGTGCGAGCTGTTCCCAGGGCGTTTCCGTGAACATGTGGCGGCGCACCAGGTGAGCGAGCTGCAGCCGCACATCTTGCACCAGGGGTGCGGGCAGACGCCCCGCCAGGCGCTGGTTCAGTGCGGCATATTCGGCGAAGATTTCACCGGCCAGCCGCGCCAGGCCCTGGGCCACTGCAGGCAGCCGCGTCTTGGCCCGGTCACGCTGGCGGGCGAATTCCTTTTCGTTGCGCGGCAGGGGATCGTCGCCGATGAAGGCTCGGTCGGCAAGGGCAGTGGTGAGATCGACGCGCAGTTCGTCCGGCGTCATCACGCTCCGCGCCTGCAGGGCGATCTGGGTGAAGCCGGGCAGATTCTTTTCCCACTGCTTCATCTGTTCCCGCAGGGCGAGCCACAACAGGCGACGCACGCCCTTGCGCGTCTCGCGCGCGGCGGCTTCCGGCGTATCCAAAAGACGCAGGGCGACCGATGCGCCTTCGTCGAGGAGTGCGGGGTAGCCCACCAGGCTCTGTCCGCCCCGGGTGAACTGGATGCGTTCCGGCAGATCGCCGAAGTTCCACTCGGTGAGGCCCACGCGCTCATGCTGGCTGGCGGTGGACAGGGCGAAAGTGAGCTGCGCCGCCTGACCCAGCTTGTGCTTGAGTTCGGCGAGATCGCGGCCGCAGGCAAGCTCTGCGCCGGCTTCGTCGATGACGCGGAAATTCATGCGCAGATGGGCGGGCAGCGCCTCCGGATGCCAGTCGGCGCGAGTGGCGGTGAGGCCAGTACGCTTCTGGATGAAAGCGTTGAGGGCATTGATGAGCGCTGGCGGACTTCCTTGTTCCGCCCAGGGCGCGACTGTGGCGTCGAGAAAAGCCGTCACGAATTCCGGCACCGGCACACAGGCGGCGCGCAGCCGCTTGGGCAGACCCTTGATGAGGGTGGTGAGTTTTTCCCGGATCATGCCCGGCACGAGCCATTCGCAGCGCGCTTCGTCCACGCGGTTGAGCAGCGCGAGCGGCACGGTCAGGGTGACGCCATCGAGGGGATGACCCGGTTCGAAACGATAGCTTAAGGCGCAGGGCACGCCCTTAACCTTTAGGCTCGCCGGAAACAACTCTTCTGTCACGTCCTCGGCGCCATGGCGCATGAGGTCCTCGCGCGTCATGTATAGCAGGCGGGGCTTGTCCCGCTCCGCCTCGCGTCGCCATTTCTCGAATCCCTGGCCGTTGACGATGTCCTGGGGAATGCGCGTGTCGTAGAAGGCGAACATGCGTTCTTCGTCCACCAGCACGTCCTGGCGGCGAGATTTGTGTTCCAGTTCGCGGATCTCCTCCAGCAGTTTTTGATTGTGCAGGAAGAAATGTGCCTGCGTGTCGTACTCACCTGCCACCAGGGCCGCGCGGATGAAGATTTCCCGCGCCGTCTTTGGGTCGATGCGGCCATAATGCACGCGCCGCCGGGGGGTGAGTGTCAGGCCGTAGAGCGTGGTGCGCTCGAAGGCCATCACCTGTGCGCCGCGTTTTTCCCAGTGCGGATCGAAATAATGGTGCTTCACCAGGTGCGCACCCACCTCTTCCACCCATTCCGGTTCGATCTTTGCCACGGAGCGGGCGTAGAGCTTGCCGGTTTCCGTGAGCTCAGCTGCCATCACCCATTTGGCGCCCTTGCGGTGCAGCACGGAAGCGGGGTGGATGTGGAACTTGATGTCGCGTGCGCCCTGGTAGTGACCTTCCTCGGTCTTCACACCCACGTTGCCGATGAGACCCGCGAGCAGGGCGCGGTGGATCTGCTCGAAAGTGGCGGGCGTGGTGTTGGGCCGCATCCCCATTTCCGCCACCAGACCGGCGAGCTGGCCGTGCAGGTCATGCCATTCCCGCAGCCTGAGATAGGAAAGGAAATGGGCATGACACTGTTCCACCAGCTTGCGGTTGGATTTCTTGTGGAGACGCGCCTCTTCGAAGAAGGCCCAGATCTTGAGCAAACCCATGAAGTCCGAGCGCGGATCGGCGAACTGGCGGTGGCGGTCGTCCGCCGCGCTCTCCTGGCCCATGGGACGGATACGTGGATCTTGCACGGAAAGGGCGGAAGCGATGATGAGTACTTCCTCAAGACAGTGCTCTTGCCGAGCGGCGAGGAGCATGCGGCCGATGCGGGGATCCACGGGCAGCTTGGCCAGTTCGGCGCCGATGCGAGTGAGCCGGCGCTGCTCATCAACCGCACCCAGCTCGTGGAGTAACCCATAGCCGTCGGCAATCATGCGGCCGGTGGGGGGATCCAGGAAAGGGAAATCCTCCACTGCGCCGAGACCAAGCGCCTCCATGCGCAGGATGGTGCCCGCCAGCGAGGTGCGCAGGATTTCAGGATCGTTGAAGAGCGGCCGCGCCTGGAACTCGGCCTCGGAATAGAGGCGCACGCAGACGCCGGACGCCACACGCCCGCAGCGGCCGGCGCGCTGATTGGCGGAGGCCTGGGAAATGGGTTCGATCAGGAGTTGGTCCACCTTGTTGCGGTAGGAGTAGCGCTTCACCCGCGCCAGTCCGGGGTCGATCACGTAGCGGATGCCCGGCACGGTGAGGGACGTCTCGGCGACGTTGGTGGCCAGGACGATGCGGCGCGCGCCATGGGGCGCGAACACGCGGTCCTGTTCCTCCCGTGATTGGCGCGCGTAGAGGGGCAAAATCTCGACGCCTGGCGGATGGTGCTTGCGCAAAAGTTCGGCGGTATCGCGAATCTCTCGCTCGCCTGGCAGGAACACCAAGATGTCTCCATCGCGGGACAGGCGCGCTACCTCATCCACGGCATCGACGATGGCCTGTTCCAGATCCCGCTCCTTGGCATCTTCGTCCTCGCTGCGTACTGGCCGGTAGCGGATCTCCACCGGATAGAGGCGTCCCGAGACCTCGATCACCGGCGCATCACCGAAGTGGCGCGAGAAGCGCTCGGTGTTGATGGTGGCGGAGGTGATGATGATTTTGAGATCGGGACGCGGGCTAAGCAGGCGCTTGAGATAGCCCAGGAGGAAATCGATGTTGAGACTGCGCTCGTGGGCCTCGTCGATGATGAGGGTGTCGTAGCGCGCGAGCAGGGGATCGGATTGGGTCTCGGCGAGCAGGATGCCATCCGTCATCACTCGGATCAGGTTCTCGCCGCTTCCGCTTTCCTGGAAACGCACCTTGTATCCCACCACGTCGCCCAGCGGCGTACCCAGTTCCCGCGCGATGCGCGCCGCTACGGAGCGGGCGGCGATGCGCCGCGGTTGGGTGCAGCCGATCACGCCGTCGAGGCCGCGGCCCAGCTCCAGACAGATCTTGGGCAGTTGCGTGGTCTTGCCCGAGCCCGTTTCGCCCGCGACGATGACCACCTGATGGGCGGCGATGGCACGGGCAATCTCCTCGCGCTGGGCGGCGATAGGCAGTTCCTCCGGATAGACGATAGGGGGCACGCGCGCCATCCGCTTCTGGCGCACCTCGGGTGAGCGTGTCATGTCAGCGTTTCCGCTCGCGGCGCCCGGCGGGCCAAACGCCTGGCGGCAGCGTGTCGGTCAAGTGCTGGGCAAGCCGAGCCAAGGTTTCCACGCGCGGACTGCGTCGGCGCCAGACCAGGCCGATGGTGCGCGTGGGCACCGGCGGGGCGAAGGGACGCAGGGCAATCAGCCGCTTTTCGCCGCGCGGCGCGTTTTCTGCGGCGAGCTGGGGCAGGAGGGTGAGGCCCAGATCCATGGCGACCATCTGTCGCAGCATTTCCAGACTGGTGGCTTGCACGTCCTCGGTGGGGTGGCCTGCCTGGCCGCATACCTCCAGTGCCTGCTCCCGCAGGCAATGGCCTTCCTCCAGCAGCAGCAGGGGCTGGTACGCAAGCTCCCGGGGACGGATCTGGTCCCGTGCCGCAAGGGGGTGACCCGCGGGTAGCGCCACCAGGAAAGGCTCCCGGTAGAGGGGAAATACCTCGAGTCCTTCATCCTCCACCGGCAAGGCGAGCAGCGCCGCATCGAAATGGCCTTCCCGCAGTCTGGCGAGCAGGCTGGCGGTGAGCGCCTCGCGCAACACCAGCTTGAGACGGGGGAAAGCCTTGTGCACCGAAATCAAGGCGTGGGGCAGGTAATAGGGGCCCACCGTGGGAATCACCCCCAACTTTAGCGTCACGGCCATCACATCCTCGGTCACGGTTCGTGCCAGCTCGCGGATGCGGTCGGCTTCCGCCACGATCACTCGGGCGCTGTCCAGGATGGCCCGTCCCACGGGGGTGGGTGCGATGCGCTTGAGACTGCGGTCGAACAGCGTCAGGCCAAGGTAGTCCTCCAGCTTCTTCACTTGTGTGGAGAGGGTGGACTGGGTGACGTGACAGGCTTCGGCGGCCTGGCCGAAATGGCCGGTATCGGCCAGCGCGACGATGTAGCGCAGTTCTTGCAGGGTCATGGGCAATATCGATGGAAAAGCCGCGGTCCATCGATTATACAGGCAGATGCCCGCCTGCCCCAGCTCGGGCGGAGCGTTGGAGCTTGCGTAACTGCAAGACGGCCAACAGGCGTCACGTACTGACGTGACGATCAGGTTGACCCAGATTACCCATTAGCAGGCCGTTGAAAAATCCCTGGCGGACGCGCGCGTGGGGCATTACCATCTGAAGCCAGCCGAGAGTGACGCAGAGGAAGACGATGAGGGGCAATCAGAATTTCCAGGGAGCGATGTTCAGCTACATCAGTCTTGAAGAGCGAGTGCCGGCGGCCGCCCGCTGCGCAAGCTGCGCGCCGTAGTCGATGCGCTGCTGGCGAGCATGGACAATGAATTCGAAGCGGTCTACGCCCGCCGTGGCCGCCCCTCGGTGCCGCCGGAGATGCTGTTGAAGGCCCTGCTGCTGCAGATTCTGTTTTCCATCCGCAGCGAGCGGCTGCTGGTCGAGGCGATCGACTACAACCTGCTCTACCGCTGGTTCGTCGGCCTGAACATCGAGGACAAGGTCTGGGATCACTCCACCTTCGCCGATGCCCGGCTGTTCAAGAAAGCCCCAGGGGACAAGTCCCGCCTGTGCCACATGGGGCACATCCTCATGGAAAACCGCAACGGGCTGATCGTGGATGTCGAGATCACCCATGCCAGCGGCACCGCAGAGCGCGAAGCGGCGCTGGCGATGCTCGCGCGCCGGGGCAACAAGAACAAGCGCGCCACGGTCGGGGCCGATAAGGGCGACGACACCAAGGACTTCATCACAGGCTGCAGAAGGCTCAGGATCACGCCGCACGTGGCGGCCAAGGACAAGCACTCGGCGGTGGATGGCCGCATCAAGCGCCACGAGGGCGACAAGACCCGTCTGAAGGTGCGCAAGCGCATCGAGGAGGCCTTTGGCTGGATCAAGACCGTGGCCGGTCTGGCCAAGACCAAGCTGATCGGCCAGGCCAAGCTCACGGGCCAGGCGCTGCTGTGCTTTGCCACCTACAACCTGGTGCGCATGGGCGCCATTGGCGGCTGGTGGGACGCGCATCATGCGTAAACCGTGGGATCCGTGCGCCCGAAATGGGCAAAACGGCTTGCAAACAGGCCGAAATGCCCGTCGCAATCGCTGCCCAGCCGCGTCTGGGCGGCTCGTTTCTTCGAAATCAGCGCCCCTGATGCGTTCGAAGAACACTTTTTCAACGGGCTGTTAGGTGTGCTGGGGCTCATGGCCAGTGGCCCCCGTGTGCGCGAGACCGAACATGAGCGAGCTCATTGATCCCTTGCCCAACTGGCGCAGCGTGTGGCGCGCCCAGGCGCGCGCCCATCCCCATACCGCGCTGGGTTTGAGCGTGGGTGCCCTGGCGGTGTTGTTGTTGTCGGGCGCGAGCCTCTACCGGGCCGCCGTTGGTGAAATCGATGGCGTGTTGCGTCTGGCTCTTTTGGGGGGTGCGGCCGGGTTTCTGGCCACGGCGCTGGGCGCGTTGCCTGCGCTGGGACTCAATCGCTTGTCCAGCCGATGGGAAGACACTCTGTTGGGACTCGCGGCGGGCATGATGTTGGCGGCGAGCAGCTTCTCCCTCATTTTGCCGGGGCTTGCCGCCGGGGAGCAGGTCATGGGGCATGCGGCATCCGGCGCGGCGCTGGTGGTGCTGGGGCTTGCTCTGGGCGCGGCCCTCATGTTGGGGCTCGACGATTTCATGCCCCACGAGCACCTCCATCTCGGGGTGCATGGCGCGGGTGGCAACCGCATCTCGCGGCTGTGGCTGTTCGTGTTCGCCATTGCCCTCCACAACCTGCCGGAGGGGATGGCCATTGGCGTGGCGTTTTCCCGCGGGGATCTCTCGGTGGGACTGCCGCTCACCAGCGCGATCGCCTTGCAGGACATTCCCGAAGGGCTGGCGGTGGCCATGGCGCTCAAGGCGGCAGGGCTTGCGCCCCTGCGGGCGATGTGGGTCGCGGTGGCCAGTGGCATCATGGAACCTCTGGGCGCCCTGGTGGGCGTCGGACTCACCAGTGGCCTGGCGGCAGCCTATCCCATCGGCCTGGGACTGGCCGCCGGCGCCATGATTTTCGTTGTCTTTCACGAAGTGATTCCGGAAACCCACCGCAATGGGCACCAGACGGCGGCCACGCTGGGCCTGATGGCAGGCTTCGCGGTGATGATGGTGCTCGATACCACGCTCGGCTAGACATCCCAACCCAACCAGGAGGACGACATGGCTAGTAAGAAGACTGGCAAAGGCGACAGCGCCTTCCTCACCGACATCAAGACCCTGCGCGAGCGCGCTCGCAAGCACATCGAAGACGGCGCGGTCACACCCGGCTACCAGGCGGATCGTGAGACTGTGATCAAGCTGCTCAACGAGGCCCTGGCCACCGAATTGGTGTGTATCCTGCGCTACAAGCGTCATTACTTCATGGCCAGCGGCATCAATGCCGATGCCGTGGCGCAGGAATTCCTGCAGCATGCCAATGAGGAGCAGATGCACGCCGACCAGATCGCCGCCCGCATCGTCCAGCTCAAGGGCGAGCCGAATTTCGACCCGGATGGTTTGTCCTCCCGCAGCCACGCGGAGTACGTGGAGGGGGACAGCCTGATCGACATGATCAAGGAAGACCTGGTGGCCGAACGTATCGCCATCGATAGCTACGGCGAGATGATCCGCTACATCGGCGACAAGGATCCGACCACCCGCCGCATGCTGGAGGGTATCCTGGCCATGGAAGAGGAACATGCCGACGACCTGGCCAGCCTACTCGCCGATCTGCAGCGCTAGCGCGACCGGGTTTTGACATTGCGGGTGGCTGCGCCAAAATCGGCTGGCCCGTCTTGGGCGGCTGGGCAGGCGCAAGCGTGAAAACCAACAGTGCCCTTCGTTGCTTCCTCCCCGGCCTCGCCATGTTGCTTGCGGACTCGGCGCTGGCTCGGAGCTTCCCCCAGCTATTGAGCATTACGTAAGTAGGTGACACCCTTGTGTCGTCCCCGCCAAAGCGGGGACCCAGGAACATGGCGAGGAATACCCTGGATGCCCGCTTGCGCGGGAATGACGTTTCACTTACGCAGCCTGTCAACTACTTACGTAACGATCAATAGAATCGCAGCCTCCCAAGCAGGGCGGCGCGCCCCGGGGCGCGCTTGGGCATCTCCATTGATCTCGGTACCCTGTTTGGCGCCATTCGCGATGCGACGGGTAAGGACGGATGGGCGCCTTGTGTCTTGCCCGTGTCTTCCCCGCGAAAGCGGAGACCTAGGAAAAAGGGCCAAGAATACGCTGGATTCCCGCTTTCGCGGCAATGACGGTTTACTTACGCAGCCTGGCAACGACTTTCGTAAAGCTCAATGGGCGCTCCCGATGGAAATGGCCTCAGCCTGTGCTCCACGCGCGGGGCTTGATCATCCCCGCCAGTTTGCAGGCCTGTTTCACGTAGCCGTAGGGAAATAGCCGGTAGAGGTGTTCCTTCGCGGTTTTGCGATCCATGCCGTGCTGGGCCAGGTAATCCTGGACGTGGCGCACGTCCGGCGCCACTTGGTGTTCGCTCCAGTACTGGCGCATGAAACGCAGCACGTCCCAGTGGTCGCCGGTGAGGGTGATGCCTTCCTCTTGGGCAAGCTGCTGCGCCACCTCCTCCGACCAGTCTTCGGGATTTATCAGGTAGCCTTCGCTATCACGGGCCACAGCCAGTTCGGTCGTCATCATTTGCTCTCCATAACAACATCCAGCCCAGAACATAATGGCGGCGCTTGATGCAATCAAGCGATATTATTTGCCGGTTGCTATCGAAAAAGGTGATGCATATGACCGATCCACTGCCGCGGCGCCTGTCCCTGGATGTGGAGCAGGCGCGCACGTTTCTCGCCATCGTGGCGCGGGGCAGCTTCCTGGAGGCGGCGCGCCAGCTCAACGTGACCCAGTCCACGGTGAGCGCACGGATACGCAGTCTCGAGCAGGCCCTGGGCGCGCGATTGTTCCAGCGCAACCGGGCCGGAGCCAGTCTCAGCCTCGCCGGCCGCCGCTTTCTGCCCTATGCGCAACGGCTGGCGCGGGTGGCGGAGCAAGCCTGGCGCGAGGTGGGTCTGCCTTCACGCTACCGCCACACCTTGCGTGTGGGGGCACGCATCGCCCTCTGGGAAGGACTGCTGCCGGCGTGGCTCGCGCGCTTGCGCAAGACCCACGGGGACGTGGCGGTGGAGGCCGAGATCGGCTTCGAGGCGGACCTCATGGGCCGGCTCACGGAAGGTAGTCTCGACCTCGCCCTCATGTACACACCGACCCACACGCCAGGGTTGGTGGTGCGCCATCTGTTGGATGAGGAACTGGTGCTGGTGTCCGACCGACCCCGGCGCCGGCCCGGCCAGGAATACATTCACGTGCGCTGGGGTCCCGGCTTCGATCAGCAGGAGGCCGCCGCGTTTCCCGGGCTCGAGCCGCCGCCGCGGGTGGTAAACGTGGGTTGGCTGGCGGTGCACCTCGTGTTGCACGAAGGAGGGAGCTGTTATCTGCCCTGGCGCATGGCACAACCCTGGGTGAGCGCAGGGCGGCTACACGTGGTGCGTAGCGCGCCGCGCTTGCCGCTACCCGCCTACGCCGTGCATCGGGAGGAAGACGGGCAAGGGCTGGTCGGCACGGCTCTGGCCCTATTGGCCGAGATGGTGGCAGGCCCTGCTACAGCCGATGACGCGCATCACGTAGTGCGAAACCACGTACCGGGCCCTCAAGCCCGCGGCCTAGGGCGATGACCTTGATTAGCTCCCCCATCTCCGCCGGCGATAACAGCTTGCCCACTGCTTGGGCCTGTTGCGCGTAGCGCACCATGTCGCTAACCGGAATCTGCGCCAGTAGATCGGTGATGCCGCAATCCAGCAGGAAAGCTGCCTGGCTCGTGTAGCCCGCCAGTTCGAGCCCGGCTGCGAGGCCGGCCTCGGCGATGGCGGTGAAGTTCACATGGGCGGTGAGATCTGACAATCCTGGCCAGAGGAAGGGGTCGGCGTGGGCGTGGTGGCGGTAATGGACCATGAGCGTACCCTGGGCTCGCTGGGGATGGTAATACTCGGCACGCCCGAAGCCATAGTCGATGAAGAGAATTAGCCCCGCTGCCAGGCGCTCTGCGAGACTGCGCAAAAGCGCGCCGGCCGCCCGGTGCAGTTCGATGACATAGCCTTCCGGCAAGGCAAGGGCCGCAGCCTCGTTGACGAGCGCCGTGTCGTCGCAGGGGCGGTCCTGCCAGGCGAAGCCCTGGGGTGTGACCACCACGCCACGCTCCAAAAAGCTTGCGCCCTGACGCAGCAGCAGATGCACCGGCAGGGCGTCTAGCACCTCGTTGCCGAAGACGATGCCCTGGAGGGTGTCGGGCAGGCGGTCGAGCCAGCCCACCCGTTCCGCGAGCCGGGCTGGCAGCGTCGCGATCCGCTCTCGGCTGCGCTCCTTGAGCTCGGCCGAGGGTTCCAGGATCAGGTAGCGTGCCGGCAAAACGCCCAGCCGGTCGAGCTCGGCGAGCAGGTCCACCGCCAGCCGGCCACTGCCTGCGCCCAGTTCGACAATATCGGCCGCCTGACCCAGTGTGGTCAGCACGTCCGCGAAGCAGTGAGCGAGGCTCCGTCCAAACAGGGGGGTCAGCTCGGGCGCGGTGATGAAATCGCCCGCCGGCCCGAACTTGACGCTTCCCGCCGCGTAATAGCCCAGCCCCGGCGCGTACAAAGCGAGTTCCATATAGCGGGCGAAGGAGATCCAGCCGCCGGCGCGCTGGATTTCGTCGCGCAGGAAGGCGCTCACGCGCGCGCTGTGGGCGGCAGCATCGGGGTTGGGAGCGGGCAGGACGGACATGTGATAGATTTCAGAGGCGAAAGGCACAGCGCCCGTGATGAGGCAGCTTGCGCACGACTTCATCGCGCAAACGGGCACCCGGGCAAACGGCGATGGGCACACCTCATTTTCGCCGGCGCAGGGATCACGGTCCTCGCAGCCTGTCGCCTTTTTTCGTCAGTTCCAATAGGTGCGGCAAGGACATTGTAATGGTAACGGCAAGGGCATGAGCAATAATCAGGCAGACAAGGTGGTTCTCATCACCGGCGGCGCCAAGCGAGTCGGCGCGGTGATCTCGCGCATGCTGCATGAGGCGGGCTGTCGCCTGGTGATCCACTATCGCTCCTCGCGCGGCGAGGCCGAGGCGCTCGCCGCCGAGCTCAATGCCAAGCGTCCGGACAGTGCGGGGCTCATCCAGGCGGACCTGCTCCACATCGCCGGACTGCCGCGGCTAGTAGAGGAGACGCTGGCGAAATTTGGGCGACTGGACGTGCTCATCAACAACGCCTCCAGCTTCTACCCGACGGAAGTGGGGTGCATCACCGAAGAAAACTGGCAGGATCTCATCGGTACCAATCTCAAAGCACCGCTGTTTCTTTCGCAGGCGGCGGCGGATGCGCTGCGTCATGCCCATGGCTGCATCGTCAATATCGCCGACATCCACGCCGAAAGGCCGATGAAGGCCTATGTGGTGTACAGCATCGCCAAGGCGGGACTGGTGGCCCTGACCAAGTCCCTCGCGCACGAACTGGGCCCCAATGTGCGCGTGAATGCCATTGGTCCCGGGCCCATTCTCTGGCCCGAGGACGATCCCACTTTCGACGACAGCGAACGGCGGCGCATCATCGCCCACACCTTACTCAAACGGGAAGGCACGCCAGAAGACATCGCGCGGGCGGTGCGCTTTCTCATCTTCGATGCGACCTATACCACCGGCCACATGCTCACCGTGGACGGCGGCCGGAGCGCCAGCCTGTGACTGCCGTCGTGGCGCCCTCTAGGCGACTGGTGGCCGCGGCCGGCCGCGCCATTGGCGACTACGACATGATCCGCGCCAATGACCGGGTGCTGGTGGCGCTTTCCGGCGGCAAGGATAGTCTGTCCTTGCTACACGTGTTACTCCATCTCCAAAAGAAGGCCCCGATTCGTTTCGAGCTCGCGGCGGCCACCGTGGATCCCCAGTCGCCGGATTTCGACCCCGCGCCATTGAAAGACTACGTGCCGCAGCTGGGCATTCCCTATTTTTACGAGTCCTTTCCCATCGTGGAGCAGGCCAAGACCTCGATGCAGGGCGACTCCTTCTGCGCTTTTTGTTCCCGCCTGCGGCGGGGGCTGCTCTACGGCTGCGCGCGACGGGAAGGCTACAACGTGCTGGCGCTGGCCCAGCATCTGGACGACCTGGCAGAAACCTTCCTGATGTCCGCCTTCTTCGGCGGCAAGCTGCGCACCATGCAGGCCCATTATGTGATCGATGCCGGCGACCTGCGTGTCATCCGCCCTTTCGTTTATGTGCGCGAACGGCAGACGGCCGCCTATGCGAGAAACGCTGGCCTACCGGTGATCCAGGAAAACTGCCCCGCCTGCTTTAGCAAACCTACCGAACGCATGCATATGAAGCAATTGCTGGCCGGCCTGGAAAAAGAGCATGCACGCCTCTTCCCCAATCTGCTCACCGCCATGCGTCCCCTCATGGGTCCCATGAAGGAGGGGCAACGCCACATGCCGCCCCGCCACCGACACGATCGGCTGGTGGTGGATTGATATCAGCTTGCCTAACCGACGCCCTAGGAAACCGTGTAGAGAACCATGACCAAGTCTGCTGCGATTCATTCCTTCGAGCCACCCCGCCGCACCCTGATGGGGCCGGGACCCTCTGACATTCATCCGCGCGTGCTGGCTGCCCTGGCGCGCCCCATCATCGGGCACCTGGACCCCGCCTTCGTGGAGATGATGGAGGAACTCAAGAGCCTGCTGCGCCTGGCTTTCCTTACCCAAAACGAGCTCACTTTCCCCGTCTCCGGCCCGGGTTCGGTGGGGATGGAAACCTGCTTCGTCAACCTGGTGGAACCTGGCGACAAGGTGATCGTCTGCGTCAATGGCCTGTTCGGCACACGCATGGTGGACAACGTGCGGCGCTGTCGCGGCGAGCCCATCGTGATCGAGGATGCCTGGGGTGAGCCGGTGGATCCCAACAAAGTGGAAGACGCTCTCAAGCACCATCCCGGGGTCAAGGTGGTGGCCTTCGTGCATGCGGAGACCTCCACCGGTGTGGTCTCCGATGCCAAGACCCTAGCGGAGATCGCCAAGCGCCAGGGCGCCCTCACCCTGGTCGATGCGGTCACTTCCCTGGGCGGCTCGGAGCTGCGGGTCGATGACTGGGGACTGGATGCGGTTTATTCCGGCAGTCAGAAATGCTTATCCTGCGTGCCGGGCTTGTCACCCGTCACCTTCAGCCCGCTGGCGGTGGAAAGCGTGAAGAAGCGCAAGCACCCAGGGCAGAGCTGGTTCATGGATCTCACCCTGGTGCTGGGTTACTGGAGCGCGGGCAGGCGCACCTATCACCACACCGCACCCATCAACGCCCTGTACGCCCTGCACGAGGCGCTGGTGCTGTTGGCCGAGGAAGGTGTGGAGCAGTCTTGGCAGCGCCACCGCGCCATGCACGAAAGGCTGAAAGCGGGCCTCGAGCGGCTGGGGCTGGATTTCCTGCCGGCCGCGCCCTACCGCCTGCCCCAGCTCAATGCCGTCCGGGTGCCGGCCGGCGTGGACGAGGCGGAAGTGCGGCGGCGCCTGCTCACGGAATACGACCTGGAGATCGGCGCCGGCATGGGACAGCTCGCCGGCAAGATCTGGCGCATCGGTCTCATGGGCTACGGTGCCCGGACCGAGAACGTGGAACGCTGTCTCTCGGCGCTGGCCGCCGTGTTGGGCCATTGATGCCCGCCCTCAGCCGAGCCGGGCGCGCAGCGTGCGCGCCGCAGCGACCATGTGGGCGAGCGCCGGCTCCACTTCCTCCCAACTGCGAGTCTTGAGGCCGCAATCCGGATTGACCCACAGTCGCTCCGGAGCAAACAGCGTCGCGGCGTACTCCAGCAGCCGCACCATGTCTTCCGTCGCCGGCACATGGGGCGAGTGCACGTCAAACACGCCTGGCCCCAGCTCATTGGGATAACCGGCCTCGGCGAAAGCTCTTACGGATTCCATGCCCGAGCGGCTCGCTTCAATGGTGAGCACGTCGGCGTCGAGGGCGATGATTGCGGGCAGAATGTCGGCGAACTCTGCATAGCACATGTGGGTGTGGATTTGGGTGGCATCCGCCACCCCCGCGGCGCACAGCCGGAAGGCGCGGGTGGCAGCGGCAAGATAATCTGCGCGCGCAGCAGGCCGCAAAGGCAGACCCTCGCGCAGCGCCGGCTCATCGATCTGAATGATGGTGATGCCCGCTCGTTCCAAATCTTCCACTTCGTCCCGCATCGCCAGCGCGAGCTGGAGCAAGACCGTGGCCTGGGGGAGATCGTCGCGCACGAAGGACCACTGGAACAGGGTCACCGGTCCGGTTAGCATGCCCTTCACCGGCTTGGTGGTAAGGCCCTGGGCATGGCGCGCCCAATGCAGGGTAATGGGCGTGGGGCGCGCCACGTCGCCGTAGAGCAGCGGGGGCTTCACGCAGCGCGAGCCATAGGACTGTACCCAGCCGTGCTGCGTGACGGCGAAGCCCGTAAGATGCTCGGCAAAATATTCCACCATGTCGTTGCGCTCGGGCTCTCCGTGCACCAGTACATCCAACCCGAGCGTCTCCTGTACCCGGATGGCATGGGCGATTTCCGCTTCCATGGTGGCGCGGTAGGCGGCTTCGGTGAGCTCCCCGCGGCGCCAGGCGGCGCGGGCCTGGCGCACCGCTGGGGTCTGGGGAAACGAACCGATGGTCGTGGTAGGGAGTAACGGTAGCTTGAGATGAGCACGCTGGGCGGCGCGGCGCACGGCGTGGGGTGAAGCGCGCCAGCCGGCTTCCTCACCCAGGGCGGCGAGGCGCGCCCCCACCTCGGGTCGATGCACGCGTGGGCTAGCCCGGCGTGCTTCCACTTGCCGGCGCGCGTCCGACCAGTCGATCGACTCGCCGCGCAGCGCACGCTTAAGCGTCTGGAGCTCATCCAGCTTTTCTTGGGCGAAGGCGAGCCAGCCGCGTAGTTCGGCATCGAGTGTCGTCTCGCCGGCCAGGCTGACCGGCACATGCAGCAGGGAACAGGAAGGGGCAAGCCATAGCTCGCGCCGACGCTCCACCGCCGGGCGCAGGCGGCCAAAGGCGGCATCCAGGTCCGTGCGCCAGACGTTGCGTCCATTGACGATGCCCACCGACAGCACCTTGTGGGCCGGCAGCCAGTCCAGCACCGCCGGCAGATCAGCCGCGCCGCGCACGCCATCCACGTGCAGACCGTGTACCGGCAGTTGGCAGGCCAGGCGCGCGTTTTCAGCCATGGGCGCGAAATAGCTCGCGAGCAGCAGTTTCGGTCCGGCGCTTGCCAGGGTGGCATAGGCGGGCTCGAAGGCCGCTTGCCATGCAGGTGCGAGCTCGGTGGCCAGGATGGGCTCATCCAACTGCACCCATTCCACACCCAGTTGCGAAAGCTGCGCGAGGATTTGTCCATACACCGGCAGCAGCCGCCCGATCAGTTCCAGGCGGGAGAAGTCTGCGGCCTTCTCCTTGCCCAGCCAGAGAAAAGTCAATGGTCCAAGCAGCACGACCTTGATCCGGTGGCCGAGCCGCCGCGCTTCCTCCACTTGGGCAAACAGCCGCTGCGATGCCAGGCGGAAGCTGGTATCCGGCGTGAACTCCGGCACCAGGTAGTGGTAGTTGGTGTCGAACCATTTGGTCATTTCCAGCGCCTGGCCGTGGCCCCCACAGCAGTGCACCGCGCCGCGCGCCATCGCGAAATAACGTGCAAGTTCCGGCTCGTCGTCGCGGAAGGCGAACCGGGCCGGCTCGCAGCCCAGAAGCTGGATGTGGTCCAGCACATGGTCATAGAGGGAAAAGTCGCCCACCGTGACGAAATCCAGCCCCGCCTTGGCTTGCTCTGCCCAGTTTGCGGCGCGCAGGTCCCGTGCCGTGGCTTCCAGTTCCGCTGCGGACCGCTCGCCGCGCCAGTGGGATTCCAGTGCGAACTTGAGCTCGCGCCGGGCACCAATGCGCGGATATCCCAGGATGTGCGTGCGAATCGTGGTCGTCATCTTGTGCTCCTCGATCAAAGGCGCCCATAATCGCGCCAGCTCCATTCATGAAGCAAGCGCATCTTTTGCAATTCAACATGAGGAAAATTCATGATAGAGCTGCGCCATCTGCGCGCCCTGGCGGCGCTGGCGGAAACCGGCAGCATCAGTGCCGCGGCGGCACGACTCAATTTGACCCAGTCCGCCCTGTCGCACCAGATCGCCGCACTGGAGGCCTATCTCGACCTTGCCCTGTTGGAGCGAGGTCGGCGTCCTTTGCGTTTGAGTCCCGCGGGCGAGCGGCTACTCGCGCTTGCCCGGCGCGTGCTGCCGGAAGTGGATGCAGTGCGCCAGGACTTAGCGCGCCTCAAAGCCGGTGGCGGCACACGGGAGATGCGCATCGCGGTCGAATGCCACACCTGTTATGACTGGCTGATGCCGGCCATGGACGCCTACCGGGAGCGTCATCCCGAGGTGGAACAGGATCTCGTGCCCGGTTTCCATGCCGATCCGCTGGCCTTGCTTTCTGCCCATCAGGCGGATTTGGTGATCGTATCCGAGGCCCCCGCGCGGCGGGGTATCGCCTATTTCCCCCTGTTCCGCTATGAGATGGTGGCACTACTGGCGCGCGGCCATGCACTGCTGGCGCGGTCTTACCTGACGGCACGCGATTTCGCCGGCGAGACCCTCATCACCTATCCGGTGCCAGACCGCATGCTGGACGTGGTGCGGCGCGTGCTCAAACCGGCGCGGGTGAACCCGCCGCGGCGCACGGCGGAGCTTACTGTCGCCATTTTGCAACTGGTGGCCTCGCGCCGCGGCATCGCGGTGTTGCCCCGTTGGGCGGTGGAGAGTTATCTGGAGCGGGGTTACGTGTTGGCGCGGCCGGTTGGCGCGCGTGGGCTGTGGGGGCGTCTGTTCGCCGCGGTGCGCGCGCGGGAGAAGACCTTGTATGCAGACTTCGCCTCACTGCTCGCGGATACGGCGCGGCGTGGTCTGAGGGGGATTACCGACTGATGCGCCCTTGGGTGGCGGTCAGGAACGGTCGAGCTTGAGCACTTTGGCCGGGCCCACGTGGACCTGCTTGCGGGCGAGTTGTTCTAAGGCGAGATGGAATTCGCGCGGCAGGCGCTTCATGGTCGCTCGCGCCTTCTCCTGGTAATAGACCCGCTCATAAGGTACGGGATCCTCCAGCGACTCGCGCACGTGAGGGTCGAAGCGTTGCCACGCGAGCTCGATCTGGCGCGCGCCTTCGCGGTCAACGAAGATGATTTCCTCGCGGTCGATCACCGCCAGATACTGCATGCTGCGAATAGGTACGAACACGCAGGCCTGGGGACTACGGGCAAGCAGGATGCGCGTGAGGTTGTAGGTGGCAGCGGGCAGACGAGAGGGTTCGCGGGCGATTTCCGAGTCGCGCCAGAAGGATTCTTCCATGGATAGCCTCCTGTCGAGAATCACAAGGGGCCCGTGCGCAGGGCGCTGGCTTGGGCACGCTCAGTCGGCGAACTCCAGCCGGTCCTGCAGGGCGGTCACCGCGTCTGCGGCGCAGATTTCGTCCTTGTCGCCGCCCGGGGCGCCCGAGACACCTAGTGCGCCCAGCAGGACCCCGCCGGCGCGGATGGGTACCGCGCCCTCCAGCATCAATAGCTCGCTCACACTGTTGATCTCGGGGCGAATGTCTTGCCGGGCACGGCGGAATTCCGAACCGCTGACACCGGCCAAGGTGACGGCATTGGCCTTGCGGCGGGCGAGCTCCACGGTGAAGCGGCTGGCCCGGCTGTCGCGCAGCACCACCTGTAGGTTGCCGTCGCGGTCTACCACCACGGCACTCACGTTGTAGCCGCGACTGCGGCAGGCATCCACCGCCTGTTGGGCAAGGTCGCGTGCAAGCTCCATGGACATGCGCGGGACGCTGTAGCGCTCGCTGGCAAGTGCCGACGTGGCCGCACAAAGCGCGAGGCAGGCAATGAGCAAGGGGCTGCGGGGCAAAGGCATGGCATGACCTCCAGTGCATGAACCTTGTTGATGGCAGGGGTATCGCCTATTGTGGTGTATGCCTTCACGTTTTTCCAGTGAACCGAGCAAGGAGCGTCCCATGGCCCGTGTTCGTCTTGCCACACCTTTCGATCTACCTGCCTTCAGCGATTTGTTGCAAGCATTTGAGCCACCGGTGCAAGCGGCCGAGCAGCCTCTCGGCCACATCGACATGGACGTGCTAGAGACGCCGGAGGCCTTCGTGATCGACGCGGAGCTGCCCGGGGTCGCCAAGGAGGCCATCCATGTCAAGGTGGACCGCAACCGGGTGGAAATCAGCGGCCAGGCGCGCCCACGCGCCCCCCGCGCAGGGGAACGCATGCTTTGCCGCGAGCGCCATGAGCACCTGTTCTACCGCAGCTTTGTCCTACCCCATGAGATTGACGCGGAGCGCGCCAGTGCCCGTTTCGCCGACGGCGTGCTCGAGCTTACCCTGCCCAAGAAAGCGGGCGGCAGGCGCGAACTGCCGATCGGCTGAGGGCGCGCTTTAGCGGCGGCCTGGGGGACGCCAGCCGAGGGCGGCGGAAATGGCATCCGCCGTTTCCTTCACCCGCGGCGCCCAGTTGCGGTCGAAACGCTCCGCGGGCGCGGAGATGGACAGTCCCGCTACCAGGTTGCCGTCCGCATCACGAATGCCTGCGCCGATGCAGCACACGCCCTTCTCCGCCTCCTCGTTGTCGAAGGCGATGTGCTTCTTGCGCACCTTGGCGAGTTCCTCCAGTAGCGCCTCCTCGCTGGTGAGGGTGTGCGGCGTGTAGGCAGGCAGCCCGGTGCGGCGCGCATAGCCGCGGGCCTCCTCGTCGCTGGCCTCGGCCAGGAAGATCTTGCCCACTGCGGTGATGTGCAGCGGCGCACGCGCGCCCACCACCTGCACCACGCGCATCATGGCGCGGCCACTGGCCGTGCGTTCCACGTAAACCATCTCGTCGCCATGGCGCAGGCTAAGGTTCACCGTCTCACCAAGCTCCTGGTGTAACTGCTGCATGTAGGGCAGCGCCTCGCGCCGGATGTCCAGCCGTGCCTTGACCAGATTACCGAGTTCCAACAGCTTGAGTCCGAGACGATAACTGCCGGCTTCCTGCTTGGCCACCAGGCCCTTTTCCACCATGACGTTGAGGATGCGATGGGCGCTCGAAGGGTGCAGACCGGTGAGGGTCGCCAGCTGCTTGAGGTTCACCGGCTGGGGATGCGCGGCCAGGACCTCGAGCAGATTCATCATGCGGTCGATCACCTGGATGGAAGACTTGCCTTCGCGCTCGCTCATGGTGGGCAGGGCTGATTTCGGATGACGAAATCTTATTGCAAAAGTGTTTCTGGGCCAAGGCCCTTTTGGCTACACTGACAGCAATGTCGCTCCCGGTGCCGTCGTGCGTGTAGGACTGTTCGTCACTTGTCTGGTGGATCTGATGCGGCCATCCATTGGCTTCGCCGCCCTGCGGCTGCTCGAGGCCGCTGGCTGCCAGGTGGTGGTTCCCGCCGGTCAAACCTGCTGTGGCCAGCCAGGCTACAACAGCGGTGATTTCGCGGCGGCGCGCCGCTTGGCGCTGCGCTGGGTGGAAGACTTTGCTGACTGCGACTACGTGGTGGCGCCTTCCGGTTCCTGCGCGGCGATGATGCGCGTGCACTATCCGCGCTTGTTTCCTGCGGACGTTGCTGCCGGCAGGCGGCTGACCGATCTGGCGGCGCGGACCTGGGAACTTACCCGCTTCCTGGTTGAGGTGCTGCGTTTCGAGCGGCCGCCTGGCACCTGGCGGGGTGTCATCACCTATCACGATTCCTGTTCGGGCCTGCGCGAGCTGGGCGTGAAAAACCAGCCGCGCAACCTCCTCGCGCGCATGCCTGGCGTGATCTTGCGGGAGCTGGAAAACTGCGAGACCTGCTGCGGCTTTGGTGGCACCTTTTCGGTGAAGTTTGGCGAACTCTCCACGCGCATGGCCGAGCACAAATGCGCGGCGATCCAGGCGAGCGGTGCTGCCGCCGTGGTGGGCGGCGACCTGGGGTGTCTGATGCACATCGAGGGCCGACTCAGGCGGCGGGGCGATACCGTAACGCGCGTGCTGCACGTGGCAGAGGTGCTCGCCGGCGAGCAGGGAGTGGTGCCGTGCAAGTGAAGACCATGCGCTTCGTGCGCAACGCCCACGAGGCGCTCGCCAACGAACGCCTGCAGCAGGCGCTGCGCCGCACGGAGTGCCGCTTCGTGCAGGGGCGAAGGGAGGCCCTGCGCGAGCTCGATGATCCGGACGCGGTGCGCGCCCATGCCGCCGCCATTCGCGACCGGGTGTTGGCGCAACTTGATCGCTGGCTTGAACGGTTCGAACAGGAAGCCACCGCACGCGGCGCCGTGGTGCACTGGGCCGAGGACGCGGCCGCGGCACGGCGTATCGTCTGCGACATTGCCCGCAGCCATGGCGTGAAAAAGGTGGTGAAATCCAAGTCCATGGTGAGCGAGGAGGTGGCGCTCAACGAGGCGCTGGAGGCGGCCGGGATAAAGGTGGTGGAAACCGATCTGGGCGAGTACATCCTGCAGCTGGCCCACGAGCCCCCTTCCCACATCGTGGCACCGGTTCTACACAAGACGCGCGATGAAATCGCCGATCTGTTCGCCTGCCATCATGGCCGTCCCCGCCAAACCGGCATTGCCGAGCTCACGCGCGAAGCCCGGGAAATCCTCCGGCCGCATTTTCTCTCCGCCGACATGGGCATCTCCGGCGCGAATTTCCTGATCGCGGAAACGGGCTCGGTGATGATCGTCACCAACGAAGGCAATGGCCGGCTGGCCACCACCTTGCCGCGCGTCCACGTGGCCATCACCGGCATCGAGAAGGTGGTGCCCACCCTCGAGGATGCGGCGACGCTTTTGCGGTTGTTGCCGCGCTCGGCCACCGGCCAGCCCATCACCAACTATGTCTCCTTGCTCACCGGCACGCGTAATACACACGACCACGACGGGCCCGAGCATTTCCACATCGTGCTTTTGGACAATGGCCGCAGCAGCCTGGTAGGCGGCGAGCTGGAACCCATCCTGCGCTGCATTCGCTGCGGTGCCTGCATGAATCACTGCCCCGTGTACCAGAACGTGGGCGGCCATGCCTATGGCTGGGTCTATCCGGGCCCCATGGGATCGGTGCTCACGCCTGCCTATGTGGGCCTAAAGCAGACCTTGCCCCTACCCAATGCCTCCACCCTGTGTGGCCGCTGTGCCGAGGTATGCCCGGTGAACATTCCCCTGCCGGATCTCTTGCGCGCCCTGCGCCGAGCCCAAGTGGAGCGGGGGCTTAGGCCTTTTTCGGAGCGACTCGCGCTTCGCCTTTGGACGGGGTTGGCGCAGCGGCCTTGGCTGTACCGGCGCGTCACCGCCTGGGCCGTGCGCCTGCTGCACGCTCTGGGCGGCAAACAGGGGCGGCTCTCCTCGCTGCCTTTCGCGCGCGGCTTCACCCAAGGCCGCGATGTGCCGGCGCCCTGTGGGCGCACCTTCCACGAACTCTACCGGCGAAGGTCTGCTTCATGAGCGCGCGGGCGGCGATTCTTGCGCGGCTGGCGCGTGTGCGTCGCGACGACACGCCGATCGAGACGAGCCTTGCGCTGCCGCTGCGTGGCCCAGGGCCGGCGCCCAATGGGGATAGGGTGGCGCGTTTCGAGCAGTGCGCGCAGCGGCTGGCCAGCACGGTGGCCCGCGTGGCATGCGCACAGGACGTGCCCACCGAGGTGGCCCGCTATTTGGCCAGTCTGGATCTGCCGCCGCGGCTGGTATGTTGGGTGGAGTGGCAGGGGCTCGACTGGGCAGGCGCGGGTGTGCAGGCCCTGTGTCGCCCAGCAGCAGCTACTGATCTCATCGGGCTCACCGGCGCCTTCGCCGGCATCGCCGAGACCGGCACGCTCATGCTGATCTCAGGCGAGACCACGCCTGCCACCACCAGCCTCCTGCCGGAAACCCATATTGCCGTGCTCGCGAGCTCGCGTCTGGTGGACACCTTGGAAGACGCCTTCGCCCTGCTGCGGCGGGAGGCCGCGCGCTGGCCGCGAGCAGTGAATCTGATCTCGGGACCGTCGCGCACGGCGGACATCGAACAGACGGTGACCTTGGGCGCCCATGGCCCCTATCGGGTGCATATCATCCTGGTGGATCATTGAGAAGCACAAAAGCGGGAATCAGGGTATTTCGTGGCTGCGTCTCCGGGTCCCATTTCTCCTTTGCAGCAGGAAGGACTGACTATGGAAACACTGACACTCTGGATCGACGGCAGGCGCGAGCCGGCCACCAGCGGCCGCAGCGGCGATGTGTTCAACCCGGCCACGGGCGAGGTCGTGCGCAAGGTCGCTTTCGCCGGCGCCGCCGATGTCGATCGCGCGGTGCAGGCGGCCCGTGCCGCTTTTCCTGCCTGGCGCGCGACGACGCCGCTGCGGCGCGGGCGCATCCTGACCCGCTTCCGCGAGCTGATGGAACAGCACCGGGACGAGCTGGTGCAGCTCGCGACCGAAGAGCACGGCAAGACCCTGGCGGACGCGGCCGGCTCGGTGCAGCGCGGCATCGAGGTGATCGAATTCGCCGCCGGCGCGCCGCATCTGCTCAAGGGGGAGCATGCGGAAGACGTGGGGCGCGGCGTGGACTGCCATTCCCTGCTGCAGCCGGTGGGCGTGTGCGCGGGCATCACGCCCTTCAACTTTCCGGTGATGGTGCCGCTGTGGATGTTCCCGGTGGCCATCGCCTGCGGCAACACTTTCGTGCTCAAGCCTTCGGAAAAGGTGCCTTCCTGCAGCCTGCGCATGGCGCAGCTGTTCCAGGAGGCGGGGCTGCCGGACGGCGTGCTCAATGTGGTGCCCGGCGACAAGGAAGCGGTGGACGCCCTACTCAACCACCCGGGTGTGGGGGCGATTTCTTTCGTCGGCTCGACGCCGGTCGCGAAATACGTCTACGAAACCGCGGCGCGCAACGGCAAGCGCGTCCAGGCGCTGGGCGGCGCCAAGAATCACGCCGTGGTGCTGCCCGATGCCGACCTCGACTTCACCGCCGACGCCCTGATCGGCTCGGCCTATGGCTCGGCGGGCCAGCGCTGCATGGCGATCTCCGCGGTGGTGGCGGTGGGCGCGGTGGGCGATGCCCTGGTGGCGAAACTCAAGGACAAGGCGGCCGCGCTCAAAGTGGGCCGCGGCGACCAGGCCGGCATCGACATGGGGCCGGTGATTTCCGCGGCGCATCGCGACCGCATCGTCGGCCTCATCGACAGCGGGGTGCGGGAAGGCGCGCGGCTGGTGCTCGACGGGCGCGGCATCCGGGTGCCGGGCGGGGAAAGCGGTTTCTTCGTCGGGCCGACGCTGTTCGACGGGGTGACGCCGGAGATGGACATCTACCGCGAGGAAATCTTCGGGCCGGTGCTGATCGTGCTGCGCGCGGCCAGCCTCGACGAGGCCATCGCCCTGATCAACCGCAATCCCTACGGCAACGGCACGGCGATTTTCACCCGTTCCGGCGCGGCGGCGCGGCGCTTCGAGAATGAAATCGAAGTGGGCATGGTGGGCATCAACGTGCCTATCCCGGTGCCCATGGCCTTCTTCTCCTTCGGCGGCTGGAAGGCCTCCCTGTTCGGCGACCTGCACATGCACGGCATGGAAGGCGTGTGGTTCTATACACGTACCAAGACCGTCACCAGCCGCTGGCCGGCCGAGCCCGGTGCGAGCGGTGGCGGCTTGGTGATGCCGACCATGTAGCCGCCAACGGGGCGCTTGAAATTATCCCTCATGAGGTCTACGCTTTATCACCAGTCAGTAACTAATTTCACGATACAAAAATAAGAATGTTAGCAAGTTGTTGGCAGGAACGAGCTGTATTAACGTGACCGGGTCTTTTTTCCTTCAACAAGACACATCAGGAGGCAGACATGAGCAAGAAAGAAACCCCATCCCCCGCTAGCCCCCAGAAGGTGAGCCGCCGCAAATTCCTCGGTGCCGCGGCGGTAACCGCCACCGGCGCCACTACCCTCGGCTTTCCCATGATCGCCAAGGCGGCCGGCCCCATTACCCTGCGCTTCCAGAGCACCTGGCCGTCCAAGGACATCTTCCACGAATACGCCCTGGACTTCGCCAGCAAGGTGAACGCCATGTCCGGCAACGAACTCAAGATCGAGGTGCTGCCCGCCGGCGCGGTGGTGAAGGCTTTCGACCTGCTGGACGCGGTGAACAAAGGCACCCTGGATGGCGGCCATGGCGTGGTGGCCTACTGGTACGGCAAGAACAATGCTGTGGCCTTGTGGGGGTCGGGCCCGGCCTTCGGCATGGATGCCAACATGGTGCTGGCCTGGCACTACTATGGCGGCGGCAAGGAATTGCTGGACGAGATCTACAGATCCATGAACATGGACGTGGTGTCCATGCTCTATGGTCCCATGCCCACCCAGCCGCTGGGTTGGTTCAAGAAGCCGGTGACCAAGGTGCAGGACTTCCACGGCCTCAAGTACCGCACCGTGGGGCTGGCGGTGGAGATCTTCAAGGAGCTGGGGGCCGCGGTGAACCCCTTGCCCGCTGGCGAGATCGTGCCGGCCATGGACCGTGGTCTACTCGATGCCGCGGAATTCAACAACGCCTCCTCCGACCGCGTGCTGGGCTTTCCGGACGTGGCCAAGGTGTGCATGCTGCAAAGCTTCCACCAAGCGAGCGAGCAGTTCGAGGTACTCTTCAACAAGAAGAAATACGATGCTCTCAGCGCCGAGCACAAGGCCATCATCAAGCACGCCATCGAGGCCGCTTCCGCCGACATGTCGTGGAAGGCCATCGACCGCTACTCCAAGGACTACCTGGAGATGGCCACCAAGCAGGGCGTCAAGTTCTACAAGACGCCGGATGCCATCCTGCAGGCCGAGCTCGCCGCCTGGGACAAGGTGATCGCGGCCAAGAGCGCGGAGAACCCGATGTTCAAGAAGGTTCTGGACTCCCAGCGCGCCTTCGCCGCCCGCGCCGCACGCTGGCAGAACGACACCAACGTGGACTTCAAGATGGCTTACAACCATTACTTTGCCAAGAAGAAGGCTTGACCCTTCGCAACTGCCGCCGGCTGCCGCCGGCGGCTTTTTCCCCATGAGTGACTCCCTATGCAGAACCTGATGCTGGCGGTCGACCGCCTGTCCACGTTCATCGGGCGCTTCTTCGCCTGGTCCATCGTGATGCTGACACTGCTGGTGGCCTGGGAAGTGTTTTCCCGCTACATCCTCAACCATCCCCATGCCTGGGCCCTGGACGCGCAGATCATGCTCTATGGCGTGCTGTTCATGATGGCGGGTGCCTACACGCTGGCGCATCAGGGCCATGTGCGCGGCGACATCCTATACGGCGCGTTTTCCGAGCGCACCCAGGCCGCGGTGGACCTGGCGTTGTATATCGGCTTCTTCATCCCCAGCGTGCTCGCGCTTACCTGGGCGGGCTGGACTTACGCCAACGACTCGCTGGCCATCCGCGAGAACACCTTTTCTCCCGAGCCGCTGCCGCTGTATCCGTTCAAGTTCGTGATTCCCGTGGCGGGGGCCCTGCTATTCCTGCAAGGGTTGATCGAGATCCTGCGCTGCGTGATCTGCCTGCGTGACGGCAAATGGCCGAGTCGCGCCAAGGACGTGGAGGAGATCGACGTGGAGGAACTCAAGGCCATGGTCAAGGAAGAACCGAGCGCGGAGGCAGGCGAGTGAAGAAGGAACTCGTATTCGGCTTCACCCTGATGGCCATCATCCTGCTGGCCATCGCGATCTTCACCCCTTGGGGGCACCTGACCAACGGCCACATCGGCCTCATCATGCTGTGCCTGATCGTGGTGGCGATGATGATGGGCTTCCCCAGCGCCTTCACCCTGATGGGCATGGGCGTGGCGTTCTCCTGGTACGCCTATCACTCGGTCAACCCTGACCTCGCGGTGCAGCAGACCCTGGATCTCGCGGTGCAACGCACCTACGGGGTGATGACCAGCGACGTGCTCATCGCCGTGCCGCTGTTCCTGTTCATGGGCTACCTGGTGGAGCGGGCCAACCTGATCAAGAAGCTGTTCCACGCCATCCACGTCGCCACCGCGCGCATTCCCGGCTCGCTGGCGGTGGCCACGCTGGTGACCTGCGCCATCTTCGCCACCGCCACCGGCATCGTCGGCGCGGTGGTGACCCTGATGGGGCTGCTGGCGCTGCCCGCCATGCTGCGCGCCGGCTACGACACCAAGCTGTCGGCGGGTGTCATCGCCGCCGGCGGCACCTTGGGCATTCTTATCCCGCCATCCATCATGCTCATCGTCTATGGCGCCACGGCGGGGGTATCGGTGGTGCAGCTCTACGCCGGCGCGTTTTTCCCGGGCCTGCTGCTGGCCGGCCTGTACATCGTGTACGTGATGGTCATGGCCACCATCAAGCCGCACTGGGCGCCGCGTCTCAGTGCCCAGGATCGCGCCGTGCCGCTGCCGCCGCACATGACCGAGCTCGCCTCGCGCTACGGCAGGCTCGCGCTGCCCAGTCTGCTGCGCGCCGTGATCGCCGGCGTGCCCGGCATCCCGCGCGCGAAAGTGTGGAAGGAGCTGCTGGTGGCGAGCCTGCCGGCGCTGGCCTTCATCCTCATCATGGGCCTCACTTGGAACGCCCTCACCAAGCCCGACGAAAGCTATGACACCTCCGGACTGGTGGAGATGGGCGTGTCCACCGAGGCGCTCGACCACGGCGATACGGGCAACGCGCCCGGCGTGTCCGAGCCTCCGGCGGAAGAGACCGTGCCCGGCGTGTCGGAGCCCCCGGCCGAGGAAGCCGCCCCCGCCGAGCCGCCGGCGGTGGCGGAAGCGCCCGCCGTCGTGCCCGGCGTGGCTAAGCCGCCCCAGGCGGCGCCCGTCGGGGCCGCGCCCCGCCACCCGACGCCGCAATGGTTCTGGAAGGTGCTCGGCGCCGGCATTGCCATCCTGGCGGTGATCTATCTGCTGTTCAACTTTGCGCGGCTGGAAGTGTTCCGCATGCTGCTCACCTCTTTCTTCCCGCTGGCGGTGATGATCCTCGGCGTGCTGGGGTCCATCGTGTTCGGCCTGGCCACGCCCACCGAGGCCGCGGCCATCGGCGCGCTGGGCGGCTTCGTGCTGGCCGCTATCTACATGGCGCTGGAGAAGCCCAGGGAACAGCGCAAACGCTGGTGGCCGAGCTGGATCGTGCTGTGGGGCGTGTTTCTCGCCTCCATCGTCTGGTTCGTCTTGTATCAGGCGCAGGTAACGACGCATCCCGTGCCCAAGTGGCTGGGCACGCTCTCCATGTTTGCCTTCCTGATCTGGGCCGTGCTCGTCATCTGGCAGGTGAAGCTCGCGCCCATGCTCAAGGAAGCGGTCTTCCTCACTGCCAAGACCTCGGCCATGGTGTGCTGGCTGTTCGTGGGCTCCAGCCTCTATTCCGCCGCCTTCTCGCTCCTGGGCGGACAGGAGGTGGTCGAGCAGTGGGTGCTGTCGCTCAACATGACGCCGGTGCAGTTCCTGCTGCTGACCCAAACCATCATCTTCATCCTGGGCTGGCCCCTGGAGTGGACCGAGATCATCGTGATCTTCATGCCGATCTTCGTGCCGCTGCTGGCGCATTTCAACATCGACCCGCTGTTCTTCGGCCTGCTGGTGGCGCTCAACCTGCAAACGGCCTTCCTGTCGCCGCCCATGGCGCCGTCGGCCTTCTACCTGAAGGGTGTCGCGCCACCCAACGTCACCCTGGGCCAGATCTTCGCCGGCTCCATGCCCTTCCTGCTGCTGGTGCTGGTGTCCATGACCCTGCTCTACCTGTGGCCCCAGATCGGTCTGTGGCTGCCGGCCCAGCTGTACAAATAAAGGACGATGAAACCCGCCATCCTGGTCGCGCGCGAAGTGTTCGACGCAGTGCTCGCCTCCCTCGGCGCGCACTTCGAGGTCGTCGGCGCGGTGGACGACGCGGCACGATCTGGCGCGAGGCCGCGGAATCGGCCCAACCCGGATGCCGGACGGGGCTGACGCGGAGCCCATCGTGACGGAGCTGTTCCGACTCGGGTTGCTTGATGCTGGGACGGCCATGCGCGCGGGGGTGTTTTCCAGCGAGGCCTATACCCGCGCCCTGCTGGAACGCATCGCTGCCCTCGAGCCCACGGTGAAGGCGTTTGCCTGGCTCGACGCCGATCAAGCGCTGGCGCGGGCCCGCGCCTGCGACGCAAGCCCTTTGCGCGCCGACGGCAAGGATTGCCTGCACGGCATTCCCCTCGCCGTGAAGGACGTCATCGACACCGCGGGCATTCCCACCGCGTGCGGCACTCCGATCTATTCCGGGCGGGTGCCCCAGACCTCGGCCGCCGTGGTGCGCAAATTGGAAGACGCCGGCGGCTTCGTGCTCGGCAAGACCGTGACCGCTGAGCTCGCCTTCTATGCCCCAGGTGTGACCCGCAATCCCTGGAACCCGGCCCATACCCCGGGGGGCTCTTCGAGTGGCTCGGCGGCCGCGGTGGCGGCGGGCTTCGTGCCGGCGGCCCTGGGCACCCAGACCAACGGTTCCGTGATCCGCCCGGCGGCCTTCTGCGGCGTGGTGGGTTTCAAGCCATCGAGCGGACTGGTGTCGCGCGCCGGCGTGCTGCAGTTCAGCAAGACCCTGGATCATGTGGGCGTGTTCGCGCGCTGTGTCGACGATGCGGCACGCCTGACCTGCTGCCTGGCCGGCTTCGACCCCGCCGATGCCGCCGGCGTGGATGCGCCCCATGTGCTGTGCAGCCCTGGTGAGAAATTGCCCGCGCGCACGGCGCCACCGCGCCTCGCCCTGGTCCGTTCGCCGGTGTGGTTCGAGGCAGAAATCTATCAACGGGAAAACCTGCTCACCCTGGCGTCGCGCTTCGCCAATGCAGATGCGGTGGTGGAGGAAGTCGCTCTGCCGCCGCTGTTCGAGGAGGCGCATCGCCTGCACCACATCATCATGTACGGCGAAGGGGCGCGGGCATTGCGCCCCTTGCAGGCGGCGCACCGGGCCGAGCTGAGCCCGCAGCTCAACGCCCTGATCGACGAAGGGCTGGCGATTTCCGATGCCGAGATCGAGCAGGCGCTGGCGCAGCGCCTCAAGCTCAACGGCGAGATGCGCGCCATCCTGAATCAATACGATGCAATCATCACGCCACCTGCCATCGGCGAGGCGCCGGCCACGCTGGAACACACGGGTGACCCGCTGTTCTGCACGATCTGGACGCTCACTGGCCTGCCGGCCGTGACGCTGCCGTCCGGCTTCGGGCCCCATGGCCTGCCCCTTGGCATGCAGCTGGTGGGCGGCTATCTGCGCGACGACCGGCTGCTGGGCGTGGCGAAGTGGTGCGAGCGGATAATCGGCCTGGCGCCCCTGCTGGCACCGATCACCCCGAACTGAATCGAACACCGCGAACGGAGGAAAGCACGATGAACATCGCATTTATCGGCATGGGCATCATGGGCAAGCCCATGGCGATCAATCTCAAAAAAGCGGGCCATACCGTGTATGTCCACGGGCGACGTCCCGAATCCATGGAGGAGTCGGCGCGCGCCGGCTGCCTGCCGTGCCCTTCGTCTGCAGATGCCGCATCCCGGGCGGAGATCATCATCGTCATGGTGTCTGACACGCCGGACGTGGAGCAGGTGCTCTTCGGCGATACCGGCGTGGTGCACGGCGCGAAGCCGGGCAGCATCGTGGTGGACATGAGCACCATTTCGCCCACCGCCACCCGCCGCTTCGCAGCCGAGCTGGCGCAGCAAAGCATCGACATGCTGGATGCGCCGGTTTCTGGTGGCGAGATCGGCGCCATCCAGGGCACGCTATCCATCATGGTGGGCGGCAAGGCCGAGGTGTTCGAACGGGTGAGGCCGGTGTTCGAAGCCATGGGCAAGAACATCGTGCACGTGGGCGATCACGGGGCGGGGCAAGTGGCCAAGGCCTGCAACCAGATCGTGGTGGCGGTGACCATCGAGGCCGTCGCCGAGGCGCTGACCTTCGCCCGCAAGAACGGCGTCGATCCCGCCAAGGTGCGCGACGCGCTGATGGGCGGCTTCGCCGGCAGCCGCATCCTGGAGGTGCACGGCAAGCGCATGCTCGACAACGAATACAAGCCCGGCTTCAAGACCCGCCTGCACCAGAAGGACATGAACATCGTGATGCAGACGGCCAAGGAGCTGGGCCTCGCCTTACCGGGCGCGGCGCTGGTGATGCAGCACCTCAACGCGCTGATGGGCATCGGCGGCGCGGAGCTGGATTCGGCGGCGGTAATGAAGATCGTCGAACGCGCGTCGGGCATAGAACGTTAGGCATTCCTCCACGAAGGACACGAAGTTTCACGAAGATCTTTCTGGGTTTCTCTTCGTGACCTTCGTGGCTAAAGGATTCTGCATGAAACACAAAATCGTCTTTCTCGACCGCAAGAGCCTGATTGCCGACATGCGCAGGCCGTCATTCGCGCATGAATGGATCGATTACGACCAGACGCGGCCGGATGAGGTGGTGGCCCGGCTGAAAGATGCGACCATCGTCATCAGCAACAAGGTGAAGCTCTCTGGCGACATCCTGGCCCAGGCGCCCAGTGTGCAGATGATCGCCGTGGCCGCCACCGGCACCGACATCATCGACCTCGACTACTGCAAGCGCCACGGTATCGTCGTTTCCAACATTCGCGGCTATGCCGTGCATACCGTGCCGGAGCACGCCTTCATGCTGATGCTCGCCCTGCGGCGTAGCCTCTTGGGCTGGCGGCAAGACTTGCGCGCAGGGCTGTGGGAGACGGCGGATCAGTTCTGTCTGTTCACCCGTCCCATCCACGACTTGCACGGCAGCACGCTGGGGCTCATTGGCTACGGCTCCCTGGGCAAGGGTATGCACCGGCTCGCCGAGGCCTTCGGCATGGGGGTGCTGATCGCCGAGCACAAGGGCGCGCCCAGTGTGCGTCCGGGTTACACGCCCTTCGAGACGGTACTCAAGGAAGCGGACGTCATTTCCCTACACACGCCGCTCACCCCCGAGACGCGCCATCTCATCGGGGCACGGGAGTTTCTGATGATGAAACCGAGCGCCATCCTCATCAACACCGCGCGCGGGGGATTGGTCGACGAAGCGGCCCTGGTGGACGCACTGAAAAGCGGCGCCATCGCGGGGGCGGGCTTCGACGTGCTGTCGGTGGAACCTCCACGCGCGGGCAATCCCCTGCTCGATCTCGAGCTGCCCAATTTCATCCTCACCCCCCACGTGGCCTGGTCCAGCCGACAGGCGATGCAGACGCTGGCCGATCAGCTGGTGGACAACATCGAGGCCTTCGTGGCGGGTGAGCCGCGCAACGTGGTGACGTGAACATTGTCATCGCGCCGGACTCCTTCAAGGGTTCGCTCACCGCACTGGAAGCGGCGCAGGCCATGGCGAGCGGTGTGCGCCGCGTGTTTCCGGCGGCGCAGCTGCGCCTGTTTCCCCTTGCCGACGGCGGGGAGGGCACGCTCGATGCCTTGCTCCATGCCGGAGGCGGCGAGCGGCGGCGCACGCGCGTCACGGGCGCAGACGGCAGGACCATCGAGGCAGACTGGGGCGTGCTGCCAGATGGCGATCATCCCATCGCCGTGATCGAGTCGGCTCAGGTCGTCGGGCTGGCGCTCGCCAGGGACAGCGACGTGGCCCATCGTTCCACGCGCGGCATCGGCGAGCTGATCCGCCACGCGCTGGACACAGGGCTCACGCGTTTGCTCATCGGCCTGGGCGGCACGAGCACGAACGACGGAGGAGCCGGGTTGCTCACTGCCTTGGGCGTGCGCCTGCTCGACGATAGGGGGGCAACCCTTGCGCCCACACCCGCGGGCCTGGCGCGGCTTAAACGGGTGGACTTCACGGGTCTCGATGCGCGTGTCGCACGCTGCGAGTTTACGGCGCTCACCGATGTGGACAATCCTCTCGTGGGACCAGCCGGCGCCACGGCCACCTTCGGCCCGCAGAAGGGGGTGGTGCCCGAAGCGATCGCCGAGTTCGATGCGCGGCTTTCTCGTCTTGCGGCTTTATGTGATGCCTGGGCCGGGCGGCCGGTATCGCGCGAGCCGGGCGCGGGCGCAGCCGGTGGTTTGGGGTATGCGTTGCTTCTAATCGGCGCGCGACGGGAACCCGGGGCGCGGGTGGTGTGTGAGCGGGTCGGCCTGCCCCAGGCCGTGGCGGCTGCCGACTGGGTGCTGACGGGTGAGGGCCGCTCCGATGCCCAGACCCTGCACGGCAAGCTGCCTCTGGAAGTGGCCCGTCTGGCGCACGCGCGCGGCGTGCCGGTGACACTCATCTCGGGCCGCATCGATGAAGCGGCTCGCCCCCTTTTGCAAGCTCATTTCGACGGCTGTTTTGAGGCTGCACCCGCAACCTTACCGCTTGCGATCGCCCTGGCACGGGCGGCACAATTGCTCTCCGACGCGGCGCAAGAGGCTGCACGGGCCTACCGCGCCCGTTGTCATTGATTCAGGGAAAACCACCGTGTCCGGGGACGAGATCCGCTACGGCCGCTGCTATAGCAACGGCATTTATGGCGCCAAATGGGCCGTGTATCAGGTCATCCGTGAAAACGAAGATGGCAGCGTGACTTTCAAGGTGGTCGCCGGGGCCAACCGTCGCCGCACCGGCACCCTGCCACGGGAGGAATTCGCGCGCTGGGCCCAATATGAGGTGGCCCTAAAGGAAAACGAGTGGGTGCGCTTGGATCAATTGTGAGCGGGCGGTCGCGCTAGCTCCCCTGAAAATCATCGCCCTCCATGCTCGGTGCGCTCACCCTTCTACTGCTGTTTCAGCTCGCCGGCGAAGTCCTGGTGCAGGCGCTGGCGTTGCCGGTGCCGGGGCCAGTCGTGGGCATGGCCCTGCTGCTCACCATGCTGGTCTTGCGTGGCGGCGTGCCGCAACCGCTGTCCGACACGGCCAACGGCGTGCTTTCGCACCTGTCCATTTTGTTCGTGCCGGGCGGGGTCGGGGTGATGCTCTATCTGCCGCGCCTGCGTGAGGAGTGGCTGCCCATCGTGGCAAGCCTGGTGCTGGGGACGCTGCTTACCCTCACCGCCACGGCCCTGGTCTTGCGCGCCTTGCACCGCCGCCAGCAAGACAAGGAGCCGCGCCCATGAGCGGCCGCCTGGGACACATATGGGTCTATCTCGCCGCGAGTCCTCTGCTGTGGCTCACACTCACCCTCATCGCCTACCAGGGTGCCACCTGGGTATCGCGGCGCCTCGACCATCACCCCCTGGCCAACCCCGTGCTGCTTTCGGTGGCCCTCTTAATGCTGGTGCTGCGCCTCACCGACACGCCCTACCCAATCTATTTCGACGGCGCTCAGTTCGTGCATTTTCTGCTGGGGCCGGCGACGGTGGCCCTAGCTGTGCCACTCTACCAACACTTCGAGCGTCTGCGCCGCATGTGGCTGCCCTTGGTGGTGACACTGGTCGCGGGCTCCGCGCTCGCCGCGGCTTCGGCCTATGGCATTGCCACCGCGCTGGGGGCGAGTCGCGAGGTGGCGCTGTCCCTCGCACCCAAGTCCGCCACCATGCCCATCGCCATGGGGATCTCGGAAAAGATCGGCGGTATTCCCAGTCTCACTGCGGTGTTCGTGGTTTTGACCGGTATTTTCGGGGCCGTGGTGGGCGTGTGGCTGCTCGAGCGGCTGGGCTGTCGCGACGATGCCATCAAGGGTTTCGCCATTGGCCTTACTTCCCATGGCATCGGCACCGCGCGCGCTTTCCAGATTTCCCCGCTGGCCGGCGCCTTTTCCGGTCTGGCCATGGGTCTCAACGGTCTGATGACGGCGGTGTTGGTGCCGTTGGGTGCCCACTGGTTGAATCATTGAGCGCCGGCCATGACTAGACATCGAACGGGAACACCAAGGCATCGTGAAAGACGCCGGGGATACCTCCTTCTTCGAGCAATGAATGAATTGGCTTCGGCAACGCCTGGGGCGCGGATGGCAAGTGCACCTTAAAGATCCTCGGCATGGCGCCGAAACAGATGTCGTTGACGGTTACAACTAGGGCGTGGCGATCCCGTGGCGGTAGTCGGGACCAAGACAAGTCATGAAATGATGTGGTTCCCAACTTCGGGGCCATGACACCCTTTTGGTTTTTTGCCGCTGGGCTAAGCGCCGGAATCCAGGACGCTCCCAAGCATAGAGAGGTCCGTGGCTTCCCGCCTGCGCCGGCGTGACGCCCACACGCAAGCGGACACCTGTTTCGGAAAGCTCGGTCGATGGCCACGCTCATTCCCACCCTCGGCAGCGCTCGCTTCGATAGCCGCGGCGAACTGAGGCTCGCCGAGCGTCTGCGCGATTGTCTCGAAGAAAACGCGCTGGTTTGGCACAACTTGCCTGTCGGGCCTTTTGGACAACATCCGGATTTCGTCATCCTGCACCCCGCGCGGGGCCTGGTGGTGTTGGAGGTCAAGGACTGGCGGCTAGACAGCCTCCTTGAGGTTAACCGCTTCGAGGTGACCTTGCTTACCCCCAGCGGTCGGGTGAAGCATGTCAATCCCATCGAACAGGTACGACAGTACATGTACCGTGTGGTGGACGTGCTCAAGCAAGATCCTTCCCTACTCGTTCCGGAGGGCCCGGATCAGGGCCAGCTGTACCTGCCTTTTGGTTTTGGCGTGGTCTTCACCAATATCACCCGCAAGCAGTTCGAGGCCACCGACCTGGGCCAGGTCATGGCCCCTGAACGCGTGGTGTGCCGCGACGAAATGGCCGAAAACGTCGATCCCGACGCATTTCGTGAACGCCTCGGGGCGCTGGTGCTCCGCCGTCCGGGCCGCATGTTGTCCATGCCCCAGATGGACCGGATACGCGCCATCCTGTTTCCGGAAATCCGCGTGCAGCAGATCGCGCTGCCCCTGGGAAGGACGGAAGATGCAGGGCGCAACGATCACCTTTTGGCGGTGATGGACTTGCAACAGGAACAGCTCGCCCGCAGCCTAGGGGAGGGCCATCGCATCATCCGCGGCGTGGCTGGTTCGGGCAAGACGCTGATTCTGGTGTTTCGTGCCGAGCATCTGGCGAAGGTGGCAACGCGCCCCATTCTCGTGCTGTGCTACGGTAATGGCATTGCCGGGCGCATCGAGAACGCCATGCAGGACCGGGGTGTGGAGGACAAGGTGATCGTCTCCACTTTCCACGCCTGGTGTTTGCGCATGTTGCAAACCTACGACCTGCCCCTGCCAAGTGAGCAGGATTATCCTGACTACGAGGCCCGCTTGCAGGCGGGTGTGAGGCGCGTGATCGAGGCCGTGGACAAAGGCTTGATTCCGTCTGGGCAATACGAGGCGGTCCTCATAGACGAAGCGCACGATTTCGAACCGGAATGGCTGGCGCTGGCGGCACGCATGGTCCACCCCGACACACGGTCCCTGTTGGTGGTCTATGACGACGCCCAGGCCATCTACAAAGGCAGGAAGCGCCCAGTGTGGCGACAATTGGGGATCGATGCTTCCGGGCGCACCACGGTGCTCAAGGTCAACTATCGCAACACGGCGCAGATCTTGCGTTTCGCCTGCCGTTTCGCCGCCGACGCCTTGCAAACCCCCGGGTTCGAAGAGGGTGCCGAAACCATCGTGTTGCCGGAAACGGGTGGCCGAGAAGGCCCGGAGCCGGTGGTCCGCGCCTGCGTGGATTTCGATGGCGAGGCCTATGGGGTCGCGGCATGGCTCAAGGAGCGGCGGCAGCAGGGCTATCGGTGGAATGAGATGGCGGTGGTGTATCCCCAACACGCCATCGGCCAACGCATTGCCCGCATCTGCAACAAAGAGAACATCCCTGTGGATCTGGTGAAAGAAAACCGCAACCGCATCGATATGGATCGGGATGCCGTTCGCTTCTTGAGTATGCATAACAGCAAAGGACTGGAGTTCCCCTGTGTGGCCGTGGCAGGCCTGGGCGCCCTCGCCGGGGATGACCTGGCCGATGACGTGCGCCTGGCCTATGTGGCAATGACCCGTGCCACCCACGCGCTTTTCGTGAGTTACTCGCGCACCACGCCGCTGGTGGCGCGACTGGTTGGGTAGCCCATTGATGTCCCAGAGCCAAGGCCCCCGCATTGGGCTCGCCCTCGGTAGCGGTTCTGCCCGTGGCTGGGCGCACGTGGGCGTCATCCATGCCCTGGAGGAGGCTGGCATCCGGCCGGACGTGGTATGCGGCACGTCCATCGGTGCGCTGGTGGGCGCGGCCTATGCGGCGGGGGAGATCGAGCGCTTTTCCAACTGGGTCCAGGGCCTGCGCCTGGCGGACGTGATCGCCTTCCTCGACGTGAAATTCTTTGGTGGCTTGATCCAGGGTGAACGGCTGATGGACTTTTTCCGGCGCAATTTCGTGGATCGCCCGGTGGAGGCATTGGCCATTCCCTTTGGCGCAGTGGCCACCGAGCTGGCCAGTGGCAACGAGGTGTGGCTACGGGAAGGATCCACGATGGATGCAGTGCGGGCGTCCATTGCTCTGCCCGGGTTGTTCACGCCGGTGGCACGGGACGGTCATTTGCTGGTGGATGGCGGGTTGGTCAATCCGGTGCCCGTATCGCTGGCGCGCGCCATGGGGGCCGATGTGGTCATCGCCGTGGATCTCTTGGTCGATGTGCTGGGCCGCCATCTGCGGCGGCGGCGTAAGAGCGCGCGGGAGGGCGAGGTGAGCGCCTGGCTCACCAGGCTGCAGGCGCGCCTTTCGGAATTCATTCCTCGCAATGGCCAGACCCTGCCCTCGGTGCTGGACGTGGTGGCATCCAGCATCAACATCATGCAGGTGCGCATCGCCCGCAGTCGCATGGCTGGGGAACCGCCCGATGCCGTGGTGGCGCCGCGGCTCGCCCATCTTGGCTTGATGGAATTTCACCGGGGCCGGGAAGCGATCGAGGAAGGTCGGCGTGCGGTGAAGGCGGCCCTGCCGCAGATTCGCGAGGCGCTGGAGAGCTGGGGTTGACGGCCTCACGCCGCCTTCTGGCGCGCGAAGTCGCTGGCGAGCAATTCCTCCAGAAAGGCCTGGTAGTCGCGGGCGCCGCGGCAGTTGGGCGCATGTTCGAACACATTCTTGCTTAGCGCCGGACTTTCCGCCACGCGCACGTCCTCGCAGATGGTGGTGGTGCAGACTTCTTGCCCGAAATGCCTGCGCGCCGCTTCGAGAATTTCCCGCGCCATGCGCCGGCGCCGGTCGAAACGGGTGAGGAGATAGCGTCGGGGCAGCCGGCGCTTGAGCACATGTTCCAGGGCCTTGAGGGTTTTCTCCACCTTCAGTGCGCCGTTGAGGGCGAGGAAGTCGGCGGAGATGGGCACCAGTACCAGCTCGCACGCGAACAGGGCATTGAGCGAAAGCACGCCAAGCATCGGGCTACAATCGATGACCACCGGTTCTTGTGCGTCCTCCAGGGTTTCTGTGCGCAGCGCGCCGGCAAGACGCGTGACGATGTTGTAGCTCTTGCCAAACACCGCGTCTGCCTTGGCCAAATCGAGATGGGCAGGGATCAGGCGCATGCCTGCGGGCGCCGGGCGAACCAGCTCAGCCAGCGTGCGAGTGCGCTGGAAAAAGGCATAGATGCTCTCCTCGCTCCGGTCTATGCTGATGCCAAGGGTATGGGTGAGATGGGACTGCGGGTCGAGGTCGATGAGCAGTGGCCGCTGTCCGCGTGCCGCCATGGCCGCGGCCAGGTTGAGGCTGGTGGTGGTTTTGCCTACCCCGCCTTTCTGATTGAACACAGTGATGACGGTCATGGCGCCCCCTCTGGTGGCATGCCCCAGCATAGCGCTGTGAGAAAAAACACGCAACAAATCCAGTTGTTACAGCGGGAACATAAAGTGGTGGCGTAGCAAAGTCCGCTCATGATCCTGGCCTAACGCGCCCTGAAGTGATGAGAGCATGCGCCCCGATCGTCTCCTCGCCTCGCCCTCACCCAAGGGAAGACGCAGAGTGAGGATACGCCCGACATGGTCGCGGCTAAAGCCGCTCCCTAAGCCGGCTGACACAGGCCGCTCGTTTTTTCCGCTCGGGCAGGTCTTGCTGGTGGGGCGGCGCCAACGGGCCGTTGTAAAGACGCCTGCGGTGGGCCATCCGCCGCGAGGAACGGCGTCGCGCCAGTAACCTCCGCAGAAGACGCCGATTGCCAAGTCACTGGCACCGAAACCGGTGCGCGGGGTAGCATACGAAAATGTCCAACGCCTCCACCCAAGACACGCTTGAGCTGACGACGCTCGTGACCGCTTGCCGCGCCCGTAGCCTGCTGGTGCTGGGTCGCCTGGCCGGGCCGCTGCCCACCGGTTGCGCGCTGACCCATCACGCTGCGCCACCTTGGCTGCCGGCGGACAACGAGCCCGCGCGCTTCGATCTTGTCTATGTGATAGACGTGCTGGAAGGGCTCGCAAAGGTGGAGGGCGTGCGCTTGCTATGTCGGCTGCGGGACGTGCACACCCCGCGTCTCTACGTGCGTTGCGTGCTGGGAGAGTGGGGCGAGAACGATTTCTTCGCGCTGGGCATGGAGCGTCTGGCACTAAAGCAGAGGGATGGGCAGACAAGCGGCCTATTCCGCTTCGATCTCTTCACCTACAAACCCGCGCCCGAGTGGTTCAATGCCAAGTACTGGGCCCACCCGGAGCTGTGGGACAAGTATCCCTGGCTGTCTTCCTGACGATCTGGTGACTCGAAGATACGTCTGGGGGAGCGGCTGCAGCCGCGATTTGCTGTCCCGCTTCCGTCGAGGGAGATCAGAATGCGCCCTGGTTTCTTCGGATCGTCCATGTCTAGGATCGGCAGCCTCGTCGTAGCTGCTCAAGGCGCCGCTTTGGTGCCGCCCTTGCAGCGGCGCGGCGCTGGGGGCGGCCAGCTGCCGCGAACGCAGCGCTGCTCTCGAGAGGTTCCACCACAGCTTACGCTTCGCCGAGTTGGGCTGGCGTGGCCACCGGTCAGTCCCACTGGCCGGCATCCAATGTGCGCAGGATGGCTTTGGCGTCCTCGACGAAGCGGGCGGGGCTCTTGGGTTTGCCGAAGGCAAAGGCTGGCGGCTTGAGCTCGCCTGGGTAGGGCAGATCGTCGTTGAAATCCGTGGCGTCCACGTAGTCGCTGAAATAGATCATACCCACCAGCACCAGTGCCGACACCAGCGCGGTGGTGCCCACCCCGCGCGGCGTGAGCAGGGTCGCGAAACGCAGATGGCCATAGAGGGCACTAGCCACCACTAGCACCGTCACGCCTTCGAAGATCACATCCGCCGAAATGCCTGCGGAAAATGCAAAAGCATAGTACTGGCCCAGGGTGTCCAGTACGAAGAGGGCCGCCACGGCGGCACTGGCGATCGCCAGGTGGGGCACGAAATAGGCATGGTGGGCGAAGCTGCGGCTGGCCAAGGCCCACAGTCCTGCCCAAAGGGGAATCGCTAGGGCCATGGAAAGAGTCGCGAGCAGGATCTGTTCCGGGCCGAGCGCTTCGGGACTGCTCTGGTGGTGCTCGAGGATGATCAGGCTAAGCGCCATGCCGTAGGCAATTGCCGCCCCCACGCCTTGGGTGAGCCAGCGCGTGGCGCGGTTGAGGCCTAGGCTGTCGCGTCGAGCGGGCGGGACCTGGTAATCGGCGCTGCGTAGGCGGATCAGGGTGTGGCCAAGCCGTAGCAGGGTCTCGCCGCTGAGTGGATGGCGCATGATGCGCTCAAGCTTCGGCAGTACATAGGTGCCGTTGTCGCTGTCGAGGTCCACTATTACCGGCTGGCCGGAACTGTCGAGCTCGATGCGGGCATGCTCCGGTGAGACGAATTCGTCGTCGAGGATGATGTCGTTGTGGTAGGCGCGACCAATCCGCACCGGGAATTGCTCGAGCCGAAGCCGGCTGTGCACGCGACCGGACTTGTCCAGCACCTCCGCCACCATCAGCGGTTCCACGGCCTTTTCTCCTTCGCGAAACTCTCCAGATAGTGGCGGGCGAAGCGGCGCGCATTGTCGGCACTGACCCCGGCTAGTACCGCGGTGGTCACCATGCCCCGCGTGTTCTGGTCCAGCGTGGCGGCGCGTAGCACGGCATCATAGAGACCCGGCAGCTTCTTGTAGCGGCGCAGGCACAGCGCGGCCTTGAAATCAAGGCCGCCATGGTGCACGAAGTCAGTGTGGCAGGCGAAGCGCGAAACGTCCTCCCGCTCAGCCGGAATCTTCTCGTAGGGCTGATTGAACTGCGCCTGATAGAGCGCGTAGAAGCGGAAGCGATTGATGTTGCGTCCCGCCAGGAAGACGTGCTGGAAATGCACCGTGCCCGTCTGCTGCGTACGCGAGAGGTAGATGTTGTCCTCGGAGGAGCACTGTTGTGTCACCTGCTCATAAACATACGTTGGATCTCGTTCAGCATCGCCCCAGCAGCGCAGAAATGGCGCCACGTGCCCCGGCACGCGATAATCGCCCAGTCTGGTGGTGGTCAATGGCCTCCCCAATAGCTGCTCCATGTAGCGCGCTTGGTTGGCGATGAGGTCACGGCGCAGCAGCGCCCGCGCGGCCTCGGGATCGAGTGCTTCCGTGCGCGGGGTACGTGCCAATAGTTCTCTGACGTAGCGCGCCGGCACCAGGAAGCTTACCTGGTTGCCGGCGGTCGCCACGTTGACGCCGACGACCCGTCCATCCGCCAGCACGGCGGGACCGCCGCTCATGCCGGGATTGATGGAGCCGGTAAAATGGACCTTCTCGTAAAGGGAATGCGCCAAGAGGCCGTTATACGTGCCTTCCACGATGGTGAAGCCGAGATCCAAGGGCGTGCCGATGGAATAGAGGCGCTCGCCAATGGCCACCGGCCCCGTGGCGAGCGTCATGTGGCGCGGAAAAGCGATGTCGCTGGCGACGAGGGCGAGATCGTGCACCACGTCGAAATTGACGAGTCGCAAGGGGGCGAGTAGGCCAGTGGCGGTGAGCACCTCGCCGCGATAGAGCTCCGGCTTGTGGATGAGATCGGCAATGACGTGATAATTGGTGACGATGAGACCGGTGGCCGAGACCACGAAGCCCGATCCCACGCCGGCCTTGGCGCCGGAAGAGGATTCCAGGATACGCACCTGCACCACGCGGTCCTGGTAGCGGCTGAAGATCTGCTGGGTTTGGGCCCGGACGGGCACCAGGGCTGGTATAAGCAGTAGTAGCAGGAAGAGCAGGCCGGCGCGTGGGGTCAAACGCATCGTGTCATTCTACCTGCCGCGCCAGGGTGGTCCAAGCGCGGCGCGCGCAGCTGCTGGGCTATTGGGCAACCCAGGCGCGCGCCTCGTCGTAATCGTCGAACACTTCGATGTCCGCATCCACGAACATGCGTTGCAGCCAGGCGCTCCAGGCCACCCACTGGTTGTCCGTCACGACTGCGACCTTGTCGAAATCGTACTGGTGTTCCCGGGAGAACTTGAGCTCCTCCCACACCACGTCCAGCGTATAGCCCACCATGTCCCGCAGGTCGATGAGCAGATTCACCGGCCCGAGTTTGGAGGCGTAGAGCACGTGCTCTTCGAACTGCTTGAAATCGTCGAGTGTGAATTCCCCCAGTACCGAGAGGATGACGACGTTTTTGTCCACGGAAATGCTGATCATGGTGTCTGCCTTGGCCGGATTGGATGGTGCATTGTAGGAACGCCCCTCGAGTGCGGGCAAGAGCGACTTAACGAGACCCCGCTAACGGCGTGACCCATGGGTGGCGCCCTGCCCAAGTGCGCGCCCACGAAAATTGCTGTGCAGTCGTATGGTCGCCGACTGCGTGGGGAACGCCCCAACCGGCATTGCGGCCGAGCCCAGCGAGTGCTACTACCCAAAAACGCTGCTTGTCACGGCCACCCCGGCTTGGATTTACGGTTGCGCGCGACCCATCCGCCCATTACTGAGCGTGTTGCGACTTCCGTGAGTCTTGCGCGATAGAGCGCCGGCTGGTAACGGCGCTACTGATGGCGCCACTGGCGATGATGAGGCCGATGGCCAGCCACGACAGGGGCGCAAGCACCTCGCCCCACAGGGCAATGCCGAACAGACTGGCGAATACCACCGTGCTGTAGGCGAGACTGCCTACCACCAGCGGGTGGCCCAGCCGATAGGCGCGGGTCATCGCCAATTGTGCCAGCGTGGCGCTGAGACCGAGCCCCAGCAGCAGAGGCAGATCGCGCCAGTCGATGCCGTGGAACTCATGCGCCAGCATCCAAAAGGCTGCGCCCACGGTACACACCAGGGTGAAGTAGAACACCACGCGCCATTCCGGTTCGCCCGCCGCGCCCAATTGCTTGACGTTGAGATAGGCCACCCCGGCGAGGAACCCCGATGCCAAGCCCATGAGACGGGCCAGGAAGTCGGTGTCGTCGAAGCGGGGATGGAGCAGGAGCGCGACACCCACGAATCCTAGCAGGAGCGCCGCGATCAGCCACCAGGCGGGTTTCTGGCCCAAAACCAGGGTGAGCAGCAGGGCAAGGAACAAGGGCGAGGTGTAGTTGAGGGTGATGGCGGTGGCCAGCGGCAGGGCGCTGATGGCATAGAAGAACAGCATTAGCGCGAAGAAACCGGACAGGCCTCGCCAGACGTGCATGCGCAGGTGCGGGGTAGCCAGACTTAGGCCCCGTCGGCGTACCATGCCCCAGATGATGAGAAGCCCGACCAGGGAGCGGTAGAACACCAGTTCTGCCGCCGAGAAATGCCGCGCCCCGAGCTTGACGAATACGCCCATGAGCGCAAACAGCAAGCCCGCGACCACCATCCAGCCGGATTTCATCTGCTGGCCAGCGCTGGGCGTGAAAGGAGGCTGCGGGTGTCGGGCGCACCGCTTACAAAGATGCAATGACCATCAGCCATGCCCTTGCGCCCTTGCCGTGGAGTTGCTGCCGATCTTACGCTTTGGCTTGGCGATGGGGTCGGTCACAAATGGGGTGTGAGCTGTCGCCGCAAAAACTCATGGAAGTGCAGCATGCCATCCTCGGTGGGCGACTGATAGGGCCCCACCTCGTTGGCGCCGCGTAGCCAAAGGGCCTTGCGCCCGTCCTGCATGCGCTGGCAGATTTCCTCGTCCTCCACTGCTGTTTCCTGGTAGGCGGCTTGTTCGGCCTCGACGTACTCGCGCTCGAAGAGCACGATGTCCTCGGGATAGTAGAACTCCACCACGTTTACGCAGGATTCGATGCCAGTGGGCCAGACGGTGCTCACCACCAGCGTGTGGGGATACCACTCCACCATGATGTTGGGGTAATAGGTGAGCCAAATGGCGCCGTACTTCGGCAGTCGCCCCTCGTCATAACGCAGCACTTGTTCGTGCCACTTGCGGTACACCGGCGTGCCTGGCTTGGCGAGCGCGTCGGCAATGCCCACTGTCTGCACGCTGTACCACTCACCGAACTCCCACTTCAGTTCATCGCAGTTGACGAAATGGCCGAGGCCCGGGTGGAAGGGCACCACATGGTAGTCCTCGAGATAGACTTCGATGAAGGTCTTCCAGCTAAAGGCATAGGGCTGAATGAGCACCCGGTCCAGCATGTAGCCTTCGAAGCTGAGCTGGGCCGCCACACCGAGCCCAGCCAGATCCTGCGCCACGTCCCGCGGACCGGAGAATAGGAGGCCATTCCAGTTGGCAAGGGACGTGCGTTCCAGATTCAGGCAGGGGTTGCCTGCGAACTGGGGCGCGCCGAGCAGCTTACCCGAGAGGTCATAGGTCCAGCGATGCAGCGGGCAGACAATGTTGCGCGCGTTGCCACGGCCATTGAGCATGAGGGCCTGGCGATGGCGGCAGACGTTGGACAACAGTTCGATGCCTTGGCCAGTGTTGACCAGCACCTTGCCCCTGTTCATCCAGTCCAGCACCTGATAGTCGCCAGCATTGGGCACCATCAGGGCGTGGCCCACGTAGCCCGGCCCCTGCTCGAACAGGAGCTTTTTCTCCAGCTCGTAGATCTTTGGATCGAAATACCAGTCGATGGGAAGCTGGGTGGGATTGCGCTCAAGCGCGCTGGAAGTGGACAGGTCGGACATAGGCCCCTAACGGAATGAACGCGTTGGATCAACCCTGGGCGGCCGGCACCGCCGGACCGTAAGGCGACGATTATGTCCGAATTGGTGACCCGGGGCAAGCGCGTGTATGAGTCCACCACCTTTGGCACTCGGGTTGGTGAGTGATCACCCGCGTTTTTGGGTTTCGGCTCGCGCGACGTATGGCCGAGATGAGGGATGCGTGCCATTGCCGCGAATTAGACTCGTTTTCCTGGCCGTTGCCGCGCTTTCTTTAGGATGATGGAAACCAGTCACGCACTCGCCATTCCTAATACATGCGGGCGCTGGCCTCACGCTGGCGGCAAGCGACGCCTCGCGGGCCGGATTGACCGGCACCCCTGGCTTGGGGTAGCTTTAACCTCTTTTCTTGTGTAGGGCGCGTGATGAGCAAAGCCCCCAAAGCGCCGAGCTTTGAGGCCGCGCTGGCGGAGTTGGAAAAGATCGTCGCCAGCATGGAGAGCGGGCAGCTTTCCCTGGCGGACTCCCTTGCCGCCTACAAGCGTGGCAGCGAGCTTCTCAAACTCTGTCAGCGGCAGTTGCAGGATGCAGAGCAGCAGGTGCGCATCTTGAGCGAGTCGGGCGAGCTGGAGAACTTCTCTGGCGAATTAGCCAAGTGAACGACGGCCGCGTGATCGTTTCCCCCGCCTTCGAGGATTGGGCCCACCGCCTCCAGGCACGCATGGAGGCGGCACTGGCGCGCCATCTGCCTGCCTCCGACATCTCGCCGGTGCGCCTGCATCAGGCCATGCGTTATGCCGTGCTAGGTGGTGGCAAGCGGGTGCGGCCGCTGCTGGCTTTCGCCGCTGGGGAAGTGGCGGGCGCGCATCCCGACCGGCTGGAAGTGGTGGCCTGTGCGGTGGAACTGATCCACGCCTATTCCCTGGTGCACGACGACCTGCCTTGCATGGACGACGACGTGCTGCGACGGGGCAAGCCCACCGTGCACGTGGAATTCGACGAGGCTACGGCGCTTTTGGTGGGGGATGCCCTGCAAAGCTTGGCCTTCCAGCTTCTGGCCCAATATCCCCTCGCCGACGATGCCCAGCGCCAGCTGGAAATGGTGGCCTTGCTCGCAGTGGCAGCAGGCTCCCGAGGCATGGCCGGCGGTCAGGCCATCGATCTGGCCAGCGTGGGCAAGACCCTCACGCTGCCGGAGCTGGAATTCATGCACGTGCACAAGACCGGCGCCCTGATCCGCGCTTCGGTCATGCTGGGGGCCCTGTGCGGTGGGCTGGCGGAGGTGGACATCGCCCGGCTGGACCATTTCGCCAAGTTCGTCGGCTTGGCCTTCCAGGTGGTGGACGACGTGCTGGACGCGGAAGCGAGCACGGCTACCTTAGGCAAGACCGCGGGCAAGGATGCCGAGCAGAACAAGCCCACCTACGTGAGCCTACTGGGGTTAGTCGAAGCGCGCCGCCTGGCACAGGAGATGCGCGATGAAGCCGTCGCCGCCCTGGCGCCTTTCGCCGAGCGCGCGCGCCGCCTACGCGAGATCGCCGATTTCATCGTGTTGCGCCGGTTCTGAAGATGCCCGATTCCCTCCTCAGGCGTATCGATCATCCCGGTGAGCTGCGTCAGCTGGATCGCCGAGAGCTGCCGCGCCTGGCCGCCGAGCTGCGCGAATTCCTGGTGGAGAGCGTCTCCCGCACGGGGGGGCATCTCGCCTCCAACCTTGGCGCGGTGGAACTCACCATCGCGCTGCACTACGTGTTCAACACACCTGATGACCGGCTGGTTTGGGACGTGGGGCACCAGAGCTATGCCCACAAGATCCTCACTGGCCGGCGCGAGGCGATGGCCACCCTGCGCCAGCATGGCGGCATCGCCGGCTTCCCGAAGCGCGAGGAAAGTCCCTACGACACTTTCGGCACCGGTCATTCCAGCACGTCCATCTCCGCCGCGCTGGGCATGGCGGTGGCGGCCAAGCGGGCGGGGCTGGCGCGGCGCGCGGTGGCCATCATCGGGGACGGTGCCCTGACCGGTGGCATGGCCTTCGAGGCGCTCAACAATGCGGGGGCATCCGATGCCAACATCTTGGTCATTCTCAACGACAACGAGATGTCCATTTCGCCCAATGTGGGTGCCCTCACCAACTACCTGGCGCGGCTGCTTTCCAGCCGTTTCTACACCGAGGTGCGTCGCCGCGGCGGCGAGGTGCTGAAGGCGATGCCACCCATCCGCGAATTCGCGCGGCGCGCCGAGGAACACTTCAAGGGCATGGTGATGCCGGGCACCCTGTTCGAGGAATTCGGGTTCAATTACGTCGGCCCCATCGACGGTCACGACCTGGACGTACTGATCGACACCCTGTCTAACATCCGGCGGCTGGAAGGCCCCCAGTTCCTGCATGTGGTGACCAAGAAGGGACAGGGCTATAAGCTCGCCGAGGACGATCCCTGTCTCTACCACGGCGTGGCGCGTTTCAACCCACGCCAGGGCGTGGCGGCCAAAGGCGCCGCCCTGCGCACCTACACCCAGGTGTTCGGGGACTGGCTGTGCGACATGGCGGAGCAAGACCCGCGGTTGGTTGCCATCACCCCGGCCATGCGTGAAGGCTCGGGGATGGTCGCCTTCTCCGAGCGCTTCCCAGATCGCTTCTTCGATGTGGGCATTGCCGAGCAGCATGCCCTCACTTTCGCTGCTGGCCTTGCCTGCGAGGGTCTGAAACCGGTGGTGGCCATTTACTCCACCTTCCTGCAGCGGGCCTACGACCAGCTCATCCACGACATCGCCCTGCAGAATTTGCCGGTGATGCTGGCCATCGACCGCGCTGGCCTGGTCGGGGCGGACGGGCCCACCCATGCCGGCGCCTTCGACCTCTCTTTCCTGCGATGCATCCCCAATTTGACCCTCTTCACCCCCGCCGACGAGGACGAATGCCGGCAGATGCTCTACACCGCCTACCTGCTTAACAGCCCCGCGGCGGTGCGCTATCCACGTGGCGCAGGGCAAGGCGTGCCAGAGCGGCGGCAGATGCAAGCCCTGCCGGTGGGCAAGGGGGAGGTTCGGCGTCATGGCAGCCGAATCGCCCTGCTTGCCTTCGGCAGCATGCTTGCCCCCGCGCTGACCGCCGGCGAGGCGCTCGATGCCACGGTGGCTAATATGCGCTTCGTCAAACCGCTGGATGACGACCTGGTGCGGGAACTGGCCCAATGCCACGATCTGCTGGTCACCCTGGAAGAGAACGTGATCCAGGGCGGCGCCGGCAGCGCGGTGTTGGAATCGCTGCAAAAACAGGGGATTGTGAAACGGGTCCTGCAGCTTGGTCTGCCGGACCGCTTCGTGGAGCATGGGGACCCGGCGCAGCTTCTGGCTGAATGTGGCCTGGATGTGGCCGGGGTGGTGGCGGCGGTGCAAAAGCATACCCGAGCTATTTACTCGGGTATTGAGCTCGCTTATACTGTCAACTCGTAAGCCCGTCCGGGCCCCGCCCCGTCAGCAGAAGGATGATCCCATGAACCAATGCGAAGTCTTGCCCATGGCCGATGTCCAGGCCACGGCCGATACCCGGCACATCGCCATCGACAAGGTGGGCGTGAAAGCCGTCCGCCATCCCATTCGTGTGGCCGACAGGAGCGCGGGCGTACAGCACACGGTGGCCGTGTTCAACATGTACGTCTACCTGCCTCACCACTTCAAGGGCACGCACATGTCCCGCTTCCTGGAGATCCTCAACGGCTACGAGCGGGAGATTTCCGTGGAAAATTTCGAACACATGCTGCGGGAAATGGTGAAGCGCCTGGAAGCGGAGTCGGGGTATGTCGAAATGACCTTCCCTTATTTCGTCAACAAGACCGCCCCCGTGTCCGGCGTGCAGAGCCTGATGGATTACGAAGTGACCTTCATCGGCGCCATCGAGAACGGGGCGTACCGCCAGACCATGAAGGTGGTGGTGCCGGTCACCAGCCTGTGCCCGTGCTCCAAGAAGATTTCCGACTACGGCGCCCACAACCAGCGCTCGCACGTGACCATCACCGCTCGCGCCAATACCTTCGTGTGGATCGAGGATCTCATCCGCATCGCGGAGGAGCAGGCCTCCTGCGAAGTGTTTGGGCTGCTCAAGCGCCCGGACGAGAAGTGGGTCACGGAGAAGGCCTACGACAATCCCAAGTTCGTCGAGGACATCGTGCGCGACGTGGCCGCTGCCCTCAACCGCGACCCGCGCATCGACGCCTATGTGGTGGAGGCGGAGAACTTCGAGTCCATTCACAACCACTCCGCCTACGCACTGATCGAGCGCGACAAGACCAAGCGCGTGGCCTGACTCGAAGTCCCTGCCTTCGGGGTCGCATCCCCGCTGGCGCGGGGCCCCTGCTCCGCCCTGCGGCAGGGGA